>JANNVG010001043.1:0-16427 GCA_031414395.1 Fimbriiglobus sp. | reverse complement strand
GAAGCACGTGAACAGCGGGTATTGCTCGCTCCTCGAACCGCGGAGCATCGCCACCGGGCAGTTCGCCGAGTGGGTGGTCGGCCGCAACCCGGCCAGCTACGTCGCCGTGCATTACCTCAAGCTGATTGACTTCACCTTCGGACCGGAGTGGTCGCTGTCGCGGGTCACGGCGAGCGGTCAGCAGGGGATCGTGGGCAAGCCACCCCCTGCCCCGCCGACGTGGGATTCCGTTTTGCTCCGCGTGGTGTACACGCACTCCGACGGCCGCGAGGCGGCGTTCGACATCCACACGAACTGGGTGAACCCGGACAACTTCCCCGGCTACGTCGAACAGGAAGTGCAATTCCGCTTCGACAACGGCATCTGGATGGCCCACCAGCGGAAGCGGGGCGTGGAGTTGGCCGTCGAGGGGCGGTCGCCGCACGAGATCAAGAACACCCCGAACCACCACTACAACGCCGCGTTCCTGGAGCCGTGGGGCGAGCGGACGCACCGCGGGTACGGCATCGAGACCATCGAGCGGTTCTTCCACGAGGTGGCGCACGTAGAGTACGGCGGACTCTCTGCTCGTTACACTAGTACCCGCGAGGACCGGCTGCGGGAGACGAACGCGCTCACCTACAACGACCTCCGCGCCGACCGCAACGTCGTCGCCGTCGTGCAGTCGCTGGAGGCGATCCTCGCGGCCCAGGCCGACGGGCATCCCGACGCCGTTGTGAAGGTGAACACGCCCTCGCCGGGGCTTCACCTGTTCAAGCCGGGGGAAATTGAACCGGCTCAACTTTACGGCGGTCGCGTCTGATAATGTTGTTGCCGCGAACCTGTCCGAAATGGAGGAGTCCGTAGCTCACCCCCCTCCCCTGCCCCGCTGTAGCCGGGGTCTGTGACCCCGGACCGGCCTCACAGAGGCCAGCTACAGATTGCCCCCCGCCGGAGGCCCGCCGTGAACGACCGTCGCCGGATCACCGTCAGCAAGTTCATTTCGAAGCACCTACGGCACGCGCCCGAGGCCATCGGCCTGACACTCGGCGAAGGCGGCTGGATGCGGATTGCCGAACTTCTTTCCGCGTCCGCTCGTGCCGGCTTTCCGATTGACCACGACGAGCTGGCCGAGGTCGTCCGCCGGTGCGACAAGCAGCGGTTCGCCCTCGACCCGACCGGCCAACTCATCCGCGCCAATCAAGGGCATTCGGTCGAAGTCGATTTGCAGCTCGAAGCCGCGACCCCGCCGGACGTGCTGTATCACGGCACGGCCGCTCACGTCCGCGAGCCGATTCTCGCTTCGGGTTTGCTCAAGATGGCCCGCCAGCACGTCCACCTGTCGGCCGAGTTGTCCACGGCCGTCGCGGTCGGCAAAAGACACGGAAGACCGATCGTGTTCGCCGTCGATACCATGAGCATGACTCGCGATGGGATCGCGTTCTTCCGCGCCGCCAACGGTGTGTGGCTGACCGATCATGTGTCGCCGCGGTATCTGCACGAACTGGATGCAGCCTGACTCTGCGTCCGATAACGTTGTGGCCGATGACATCTCCGGAGCCGTTCGTATGAACCCCCTCCCCTACCCCGCCGAACACGCCGACGAGCCGGAATCCAACCGCACTCGCCACCAGTCCGCCCGCGTCGAACCGCGGTCGCTCCGCACGTTCAGCCCGAGTCAGGCCGTCATTTCACACAGCGCCGGGTCGTGCCACTGGACGGCCGACGGCAAGCGGCTCTGGGACTTCACCTCCGGCGTGCTGGTGTCGAATTTGGGGCACAATCCGACCTCATGGATGCGGCGATTCGTGGGTTACATGGGCTGGCCGTCGGCGGAAGCGTTATCGGTCGCGTCTGATAATGTTGACACTCCCGGCTACTTCAATGCCGTGCCGATGACGACTTACAACGCCGTCACGCCACTCGAAAGCCGCACGAGTCACCGCCTCGCCGATTACCTGAAAAACCAGCCCGGCGGGTCACGGATGGAGCAGGTGATGTGGGCGGCGTCCGGCTCCGAAGCCATTCAAAAGGCACTATGGGGTGCGATGGCGCGAGACAAGTTGCGTCCGATAATGTTGGCGACTCGGCACGGTTTCCACGGCAAGAAGGGGCTGTCGAACGCCGTGACCGGCAGCGAGACCGACGCCGAGCGCGACCCGCGGGTGCGGTTCATCTCCTTCCCGATGGCCGAGTGCCGCGACGTGGCGAATCGCAAAGACCCGTTCGACCCGACGCCGTACCGCAAGGAACTCGACGCCCTGCTCCACCAGTTCGGGCGGAAGATTGGCACGCTCATCACCGAACCGTACCTCGGCGGCGGCGGGTCGTACCACCCGCCGAAGGCGTATTTGCAGACGCTTGAAGCGTGGTGCCGCGAACACGATGTCGTCTTCATTCTCGACGAGGTGCAATCGAACTTCGGCCGCACCGGGCGGATGTTCGCGTTCGACACCTACGGCATTGAGCCGGACATCGTGGTGCTGGGCAAGGGGCTGGGCAACGGCGTGCCGGTCGCCGCGGCAGTCGGGCGGGCCGACATCTTCGGGGCGATGGAGTACGGCGAGGGGTCGGACACCTGGAGCGCGAACCCGCTCATGTGTGCGGCGGTGGCGGCCACACTCGACGAGTTCGAAGCCCGCGACGTGCTCAGCCCGATGCGGGCGGTGTCGCGGCAGATCGAGAGCGGGTTGGTGAACTTGAAGCAGTTCCCGTTCGTGTCGGCCGTTCGCGGCGAGTGCGAAGGGATGGTGTGGGGGGTCGAGTTCACCGACCACGGCGGGAAGACGGCGAACGAACGGGCGAACCAGTTCGTACTGGAAGCATACCGCGGCACGGGTCCGGGCACCGACGGCGTTCACCTGCTCGGCCCGCTGGCGAAGAAGGTCGTGCGGGTGGCCCCACCACTCACCCTCACCGCCGACGAAGCTGCCGCCGCGATGAGCCTCATACACGCCGCCGCCGGCCGCATGTGAGACAGAATTGCTTTGATCGGCTGCTGTAGCCGGGGTCTGTGACCCCGGTCCGACCGGCCTCACCGAGGCCGACTACAGCCTGCGAGACACCCCCTCCCCTGCCCCGAACCGCTGCCCCTGGTGTCGGCCAATGCTCGATTGGGTCCAACAGGGCGTCAACACACTGGCCGACCTGTTCCGCACGTCGGGGTACGATGTCAAGGCGACGCTCGCCCTGCTGCTCGTCGCCGTCACCTGCGGGCTGATCGGCTCGCTGGTCATCGGCAACCGCATGGCCTTCTTCTCGGACGCCATGGCGCACACGGCCATGTCCGGCGTGACGGTCGCGTTCCTGTGCATGGTGGTGTTCGCCGGTGTGCGTGAGCAGAAAGACGCCGACCAGTTGAAGTGGATGACGCCGCTCGTCATGGCCGGCGTCGGGGTGGTCGTCGCGCTCGCCATTGCCGTCATCCAGGAGCGGACCACCCTCAGTTCGGACACCGTCATCGGCGTGTTCTTCGCCCTCGCCCTCGGCTTCTCGGCGCTGCTGCTGCCCGCACTCAACGCCGTCGTCCGAATGCCGCTCGAAGAGATCCTCTTCGGCCAGTTGTACACCATCGACGAGTTCCGCCTGCTCATCCTGGGCGGCATGGCGGTCGTCACGGCGGTGGTGGTGGCGCTCCGCTACAACGGCTTCATCCTCGGCAGCTTCAACCCGAGCCTGGCCAACTCCCGCGGCCTGCCGGTGCGGTGGAACACCTACCTGTTCGTCGCCCTGCTGGCGGTGGTGGTGAACCTGAGCGTGTACGCGGTCGGCGTGCTGCTCATCAACGCCCTGCTGCTGGTGCCGGCGGCGGCGGCGGCGAACGTGTCGGGCAACCTGCGGCGGATGTTCTGGATCACGCTGGTCGGGAGCGTCGGGTGCGCGGTCGTCGGCTACCGCATCAGTGCGGACACGAAGATCGTCACCGGGGCCATCGACCTGTCGCCGGGGCCGTCCGGGGCGGTGGTGCTCACCTGCGTCGGCTGGTTCTTCGTCAGTCTGGTCGTGCGGGTCGTCCGCCGGCGGTTCTTCGGCACCGCCCACGCTCACGACCCGGCCACTTGCTCCCACGACCACGGCGACGGACAATACCACCGCCACTAACGCCGTAAACTGTAGCCGGGGTCTGTGACCCCGGTCGGGTCCGGCCTCACAGAGGCCGGCTACAGTCAGCGGGCCACTGAACCGCCCGCAGCGGCGGGGCGTACAGTCCCTCACCCGCCACACCCCAGAGATCCGCTCGTGCTCGCCGATTTGCTCCGCGACTTCGTGCTGAACTTCCTGAGCATCGTCTGGGAGGCCCTGCCGTTTATCATCCTCGGGGCGATTATCGCCGGCATCCTGGAGGAGTTGCTGCCGCAGCAGGCGCTCAGCAAGATGCTGCCCAAGCACTTCATTCCGGCCGTGCTCATCGGTGGGGCGCTCGGGCTGATTTTCCCCATGTGCGAGTGCGGCATCGTGGTGGTGATGCGGCGGCTGCTGAAGAAAGGACTACCACTGTCGTGTTGTGTGGCGTACATGCTGGCGGGGCCAATCCTGAACCCGATTGTGCTGGGGAGTACCGCGGTCGCGTTCTTCCCGCACGGGCCGGAGGTCGGGTGGACGGTGCTGCTCGGCCGGGCCGCGCTGGGGTACACGGTGGCGTGCGTCACCGGGCTGGTGGTTCACTACCTGGTGACGAAGTGGGGTACGCGAGCGCTGCTCACCGCGAACGCACTGCCGCCGGCACCGAAAGGCGGGCTGTCGCTCGGCATGGCCGAACCGCCCGCCGCCACGGAGCCGAAGAAGCCGTGGAGTCAGCGGATCTCGAACATCTCGGCCACGGCGCTGAACGACTTCGTGGACATCACCGTCTTCCTCATCATCGGCTCGCTCCTGTCGGCGCTGATTAAATCCGACCCGACCCTGATCGGCAACGTCGAGTCGATGTCGCGGGACAACCCGCTGATGGCCGTGCCGCTGCTCATGCTGCTGGCCTTCGTGCTCTGCCTGTGCAGCGAGGCCGACGCTTTCCTGGCGGCCAGCTTCACCACCATGAGCATCTCGGCCAAGCTCGCCTTCCTCGTGTTCGGTCCGATGCTCGACATCAAGCTGCTGCTCATGTACACGCGGGTGTTCCGCCCGCGGCTGATCCTGGTCATCGTCAGTTGCGTGGCGGTGCAGGTGTGCGCGTACACCCTTCTCCTTCACTACCCGCTGCTCGGCGTGAAATCGCAACCGCTCTCGATCCAGACGACGCTGCCGAAGCCCGCCCCGGCGACGACGCCCGCGACCGAAACCACACCGACGACACCGAAGTGACCCAACGACTGTAGCCGGCCTCTGTGACCCTGGTTCGACCGGGGTCACAGACCCCGGCTACAAGAGATCGTGTCGCCCCACCCAGGAGGGCCGGACTCATGGACCACGCTCCCGACCAGCACGCCCACCCGCACGCCCACGACCATGGGCATGACCACCACCACGGCGGCGGCGACTTCTACCTCCAGCAGTTGCTCACCATCGGCATCTGCGGGGCGTTCGGCGTCGTCGGCCTGCTCATGTACTTCGTCTCGGCCGGACCGGGGGTGACAGACAACGACGGCAACCCGTTGACCAAGTTGGGCTTGCTGCTCTCGCCCGGCTTCCACATCTGGGTGCTGATCGGCAGTCTGGTGCTGCTGGCGATCACGGTCATCCGCGGCGTGGCACTGTGGCAGTCGGTCGGTGCGAGTGCGCGACCCCTCGGCGTGGGGCACGATCACCACGACCACGACCACAAGCCCGGCGAGGGGGGGGGCCCCCCGTCGCACGCCCACGACCATGACGGGCACGATCACAAGCCCGGCGAGGCGTGTGACCACCCGTCACACGCCCACGACCACGGCGATCACGGCGACCACTCGGCCGACGACCACAGCCACGGCAACATCTACTGGCGGGTGGTGGTGCTGTTGTTCCCAATCGTCATCTACATGATGGGCCTGCCCGACGGCACGTTCAGCGCGGCCTATCAGGACGCACGGGTGAAGGGTCACGTGGTCGGCGATATTGGCGACGTGGCCGATAAGGGTGCGGTGGGGGAAGTGAGCTTCGAGACGCTGGCGGCGGCGGCGTACTCCGAACCGAACCGCGAACTGTTCATCGGCAAGACGGTCACGCTGAGCGCCCAGTACAAGCCGCTCGCCGAGACGCAGTTCACCCTCTTCTTCTTCAAGCAGACCTGTTGCGCCGCCGACCAGGTGCCGCTCAAGGCGACGTGCGTGGTGAAGCCGGAAGACAAGAGCCTACTGCAAGAGGTGATTACAGAAGGCGGCAAGCAGACGCAACGCCCGCTGCAAAGCGGGCAGAAGGTGAGCGTGACCGGCAGGATCCAGTTCACGCAAGACCCGACGAGCGGGGAGTGGCTGACGGTGCTGCGGGTGGCGAAAGGCGGGCTGAAGAAGCGGTGAAAGTGCTCTGCTCGCTCCGCGAGCGGATTCGGACCCGCTCGCGGAGCGAGCAGAGCACTTCAACTGTCAAAGTACAGCGCGAACTCATACGGGTGCGGGCGGACCCGGACCGCGGCCACCTCCTCCGTCCGCTTGAACCGCACCCACGTCTCGATCACGTCTTCGGTGAACACCCCGCCTTGCAGCAGGAATTCGTGATCCTTCTCCAGCGCCGTCAGCGCGTCGTCGAGCGTCGCGGGGGTGCGGGCCACGTCCTTCAGCTCCTCCGGCGGCAGGTCGTAGATGTCCTTGTCGAGCGGGTCGCCGGGGTCGGTCTTGTGCCGCAGGCCGTCGAGCATCGCCATCAGGATTGCGGCGAACGCCAGGTAAGGGTTGGCCGCCCCGTCGGGCAACCGGTACTCGATCCGCTTCGACTTCGGCCGCGACGAGTACACCGGAATGCGAATCGCCGCCGAGCGGTTTCGTTGACTGTACGCCAGACTGGTGGGTGCTTCGAACCCCGGCACCAGCCGCTTGTAGCTGTTTGTCGTCGGGTTCGTGATCGCACACAGCGCGGGGCCGTGCTTGAGGATGCCGCCGATGGCATACCTCGCCGCGTCCGACAGACCGGAGTACCCGTTGCCGGCGAATAGGTTCTGCCCGCCCTTCCAGAGCGAGGTGTGGACGTGCATGCCGCTGCCGTACTCGTCGAACAGCGGCTTGGGCATGAAGGTGGCCGTTTTGCCGTGCCGCCGGGCCACGTTCTTCACGACGTACTTGTACTTCAGCACGTTGTCGGCCATCGCCAACAGGTCGGTGAACCCGATGTCGATGGCGCACTGCCCGCCGGTCGCCTTCTCGTGGTGGTGGCTCTCCACCCGCAGCCCGCACTGGGCCATCGCCAGCATCATCTCGGTGCGGAGGTCGTACAGGGCGTCCGACGGCGGGCAGGGGAAGTACCCCTGACGGGCGCGGATCTTGTACCCCAGGTTCGGCTTCTCGTCGCGGCCGGTGTTCCACACCCCTTCCCCACTGTCCACGTAGTAGAAGGCCGAGTGCGTCGTCTGGTCGAACTTCACGTCGTCGAACACGAAGAACTCGAGCGACGGGCCGAAGTTGGCGGTGTCCGCGAACCCCGTCTGCTTCATGTAGTTGACGGCCTTGCGGGCGACGTTCCGCGGGTCGCGGGTGTAGTCCTCGCGGGTGTTCGGGTCTTGAATGTTGCACAGAACCCCGAGCGTAATCTCTTTCGTGAACGGGTCGAGGAAGTGCGTGTCCGGCTGCGGCACCAGCAGCATGTCCGACTCGTTGATCTTCTGCCACCCCCGCAACCCGGCCCCGTCGAACCCGAACCCGTCCTCGAACCGCTCTTCGGTCAGCATCTCGGCCGGCACGGTCAGGTGCTTCCACAGGCCGGGGAAGTCCATGAACCGCAGGTCCACGGCCTTCACGTCTTTCTCGCGGATGAGGGCGAGCACTTCGCGGGGGGTCACGGCGGGATCTCGGACGGGAACCGCGGGCGGATGTGGAGAGGGCCGCGGGGAGGGGTAGGATATCTCTTCTTGGTGAACCGGCGGCGTGAGCCGCCTTGGTTTTGATAACCCAGGCGGCACACGCCGCCGGTTCACCCGACCTAGGAGCCACACCATGCCTTCCCTGCCCATCCGCCGCGTGGTGTTGTACAAGCACGGGGTCGGCCACTTCGAGCGCGAGGGCACCGTCACCGGCTCGCAAGCGGTCTCGCTCACGTTCAAGCAGCGCGAAGTGAGCGACGTATTGAAGTCGATCACCATCCTCGACCGCGACGGCGGAGTCGTGTCGGCCGTCGGGTACGAAAGCACGACGCCGGTGGAACAGCTCCTCGCCGAGATCGCGCTGAGCATCCCCGACGAAGGCAGCTTGGTCGGACTGCTCCCGCAGTTGAAAGGGGCACGGGTGTCGGTGAAGCCGACTGGTGCGACCGTCGCAGAACTCGGCCTGCTGCTCGGCATCGACTCCGTGGACACCGCCACACCCGCCGGCAACACGCGGCAGTTTCGCCTCAGCGTGCTGGCCGACAGCGGCGGGGTGAAGACGTTCGAGCTGTTCGACGTGGAGGTGACGCTGCTCGACGAGGGCATCAAGCGCGACCTCGACTTCTACCTGAAAACGCAACTCGCCGCGAAGAAGAAGGACGCCCGCACCTTCACCCTGCTGGCCGAGGGCGAAGGCGAACGCACCCTGGCCGTCAGTTACCTGCTCGAAGCCCCGGTCTGGAAAGCGACCTACCGCATCCTGTTGAACGAGGAGGGTCAGAAAGACCCGCTCGTGCAAGGCTGGGCGGTGGTGGACAACACGTCGGATGAAGACTGGGAAGACGTGAACCTGACGCTCGTCGCCGGGCTGCCGGTGTCGTTTGTTCACGACCTGTACACCCCGAGGTTCATCAAGCGTCCCGTGGTGGAGGTTCGAGAGACGACCGGCGTACTGCCGCCGACCGTAGAAGCGGGATTCGACATGATGCTGGCGGACGACGAGGCCCCGATGATGACGATGGCCGCCCCCGCCCCGATGCGAGAGATGGCGAAGCGAAGCCGTGGTGAACACATCGGAGGGTCCGGCGGGGGAAGAAGACCGTCAGCCGCCTCGTCCGTCCAAACTCAGACCCGCGAGCGGCAGGTGGGCGACCTGTTCGAGTACGCCATCGAGCGGCCCGTCACAGTACGCCGCAACCAGTCGGCGCTCGTGCCCATCGTGCTCAAGCCGTTCACCGGGAAGCCGGTGCTGCTTTACCAGAAACACGCCCGGCCGGAGAACCCCATCCGCTGCGTCGAGTTCGAGAACACGACCGGGCTGACGCTCGAAGGCGGGCCGGTGACGGTGCTGGACAGCGGCAGCTACGCCGGCGAGGCGATGCTCGACACGCTCAAGCCGAAGGAACAGCGGCTCATCGGCTACGCCGTCGAGTTGGCCGTGCGGGTGACGGACAAGATCGACACCCGCGGCACACCGGTCACGCGGGTGGTGATCGCCAACGGCACCCTCACCACCCACTACGGGCAGGTGCAGAAGACGACGTACACGTTCGCCAGCAAGTCGGACGCCGAGCAGACTGTGTACCTCGATCACCCGCGGCCGGCCGAATGGGACCTCGCCGACACCCCGCCCCCGCACGAAGTGACCGACAACTACTGGCGGTTCAAGTTCCCCCTGCCGCCGAACACGCAGACGAAATTCGTGGCCAAGTGCCAGCGGACGTTCAGCCAGACCGTCGGCCTGATCGACACCACCGAGCCGCAGTTGAAGGCGTGGGTGACGGGCAAATTCTTCGACGAGCCGACGCAGAAGGCGATCCAGGCGGCGCTCGCCACCCGCGCGACGGTGGCCCAGTTCGAAGAGTCGATCACGCGGCTGGAACAGGAGCGGGCGAAGCTGCACGCCGAGCAGGGCCGCATCCGCGAGAACCTGACCACGCTGGGCGACCGTGCGAGCGAGAAAGACCTGCGGGAGCGGTACGTTCGCACTCTGAGCACTCAGGAAGACCGGTTGGAAGCCATCGAGAAGGAGCGGGCGACCGCCGTCACCGCCCGCGACACCGCCCGCCACGAGTTGCACGCCGCCCTGAACGCCGTGCGGCTGGATCGCCCGGTGGCGGGATAAATTCCCCAGGGCAACGCCCTGGGAACTTGAGATCGGGTATAATCCCGGATGACAGCCCGAACGCACCCTTCGGACATCCCCAGCCATGTCTCAGGCCATTGCCGACCCTGCCGAACTGCGGCGGTTCGCCACCACCGTCAAGCGGTTCAACGGCGAACTGCAAACGAACCTGAACGCCGTCCACGGGCAGTTGCTCGCCCTCGCCGAATCCTGGCGGGACCAGGAGCACGACAAGTTCCGCGAGGAGTTCGAGCTGCGGATGAAGGAGCTGGAGCGGTTCGTCGAGGTGTGCGGCGAGTACGTGCCGTTCCTGCTGCGGAAGGCCGAGCGGATCGAAGAGTACCTCTCCCAACGGTAAACCTGTAGCCGGGGTCTGTGACCCCGGTGAGCCCGGCCTCACAGACCCCGGCTACAACACGGCTGGTGACGCATGGCCGCCGACGTGCGCGATCTCGAAGCCCTCCGCGAGTGGCTGGCCGCCCTCGCCACCTGTCGCGCCGACGCGAACGAGGCGCTCACCGCCCTGCGGGTGGACATCAACCGCGGGGTCGAGTGGGTGAACGAACAGTACCACTTGTGGCAGCGGTCGATCCGCAAGTTCGACGACGCGGTGGTGCAGGCGAAGGCCGATTTGTCGGCGAAGAAGTTTCCCGACGTGAACGGCCGGATGCCCGACACCACCGTGGAAGAGCGGAACCTGCGGCGGGCGGTGGCACGGCTGGAACACGCCGAGGACCAAGTGGAGACGTGCCGCAAATGGATGACGACGCTGCCGAAGCTGGTGGACGAAATCTTCCACGGTCCGGCGCAGCGGCTCGCCAACCTGCTCGACACGGACGTTCCCCGCGGGGCGGCCGTACTCGACCGGCGGATCGAAGCGCTGGAGCGTTACGCCGAATTGAGGACGGACTACTCGGCGTCCGGGTCGCTCGCCCCATCGCCCCCCCCACCCGCGGAGCCTTCGTCATGACCTTCGGCGGCGCACGCGGCAAACTGGATGATGCCCGGCAGACGGCCGCCGCCCGGTGGGACGCGGCCGGCGAACAGTGGAGTGACCAGACCCGCCGCGAGCACGAGGCGGAAGTGGTCACGCCGCTGAACGACGCCGTGGCCGACCTGCTGCGTGCGGTGGACCGCTTGGCGGTCGAGTTCAGCCGGGCACGCCACGAGTGCGACTTCGACCCGATCAACTAGGGTGGGTGGCTCTCTCCGAGAGCGACATCTGAACCGACTCTCGGAGAGAGTCGGCCACCCGATTCAGAACACACGCTCCACTTGAGTTCACCATGTCTGATCGCTCCTTGTTCGACCGCCAGCGAGACGCCCTCGGCCGATTGCAACAACTGGTGCGGGATCGCGCCGCCGCCGAGCGCGACGTTGCCGAGGCGTACCAGTCTGCAATGGATGCCGCCGAGCGTGAAGTGACCCGTGGGAGGAAGACGCACGCCGCGACACGCAAGAAGGCCGACGACGAGTTGTCCGCCGAGCGGGATCAGACCGTGCAGGCCACGGCGCTCCACTTCGCCAAGCTGTTCGTCGACGTGGAGAAGACGACCGCCGACGCGAAGAAGCGGACGGAGGACCAGCACAAGGCGGCCGAAGACAAGTTGAAGTCGGAGTACAACGACCGCAAGTGGACGCTCGACTCGCTACTCGAGGCCGGAGAAAAAGAGGCGACCGACCGCAAGGCCGACTTGGACCGCGTGGTGAAAGCCGCCGACGAGCACATCGCCGTGAAGTGGGAGAGAGCCGAGCCGCTGTTGAACGACGTTCACGTCACCCGCGAGCAGGTGGAGTTCCCGCCCGACCGCCTGCCCCCGGTCGCCACCAACGACCACGAAGGGAAACTCGAGAAGACGCTGGAAGACGCCGACGCCGCGTTCGATAAGCTGGCCGCGGTGAAGCTGCCCAAGCTGACCGGCGTGGTCGGCACGATGGCGTGCGTGTTCATCGCCGGCGGGCTGGCGTTGGCGGTCTCGCTCGCGCTGAACGTGGGTCTGCTGTGGGCGGTGGTGATCGGCGCGGCCGGCGGGCTGGTGGGCGGGCTGCTCCTGCGTCAACTGCTCTACTGGCTGGCGAAGAAGCAGGTGAAGGACCGCGGGTCGGCGCTCGGCGTGTTCCTGTCCGAAGCGGCGCGGGCGAACGAGCGACTGCGTCAGCACGCCAGTCAGGAGTTGGTGGCCGCCATCACCGCCGTGCGGAAAAGGCACGCCGAGGACAAGAAGTCGGCCGACGACACCTTTCGCCCGCGCATTCAAGCCGTGGTGAAGCAGTGCGTCACGGTAGTGGCCAAGCTGGACATGGACGCCCGCGAGAAGCGGCGCGACCTGCAAACCGAACGCACCGAGAAGCAGGAAGAACACACCGAAACGTTCGACCGCCGGGCCGCGGACATCGCCCACACGTCGGACGCGGAGTTGGCCGAGATCGAGGCACGCTATCAGGCCAAGCGCAACGACGCCGAGGCCACCCGCACCCGCACCTGGGACGCGGCGACCGCGGCATGGTTCGACGGGCTGGCCGACGTGAAGCACGAGTGCGGCGAGTGGACCGCCGAGGGCGAACAGCACTTCCACACCTGGGGCGGGCTGAAGGAGGGTTCGGCCCCGCTCGCGGACACCGTGCCGCACGGCGTGCGGTTCGGCAACTACAAGGTGGAGCAGTACGCTTTGCCGGAAGGCAAATCGACCGACGCACGGCTGATCCCCCCGACACCGATTGACGTGACCATTCCCGCGTTCCTCCCCTTCCCCGACCGCTCGGCCGTGCTGCTGAAGGCCCGCGACGAAGGGCGTGTCGCCACAGTACAAGCCCTGCAAGCGATGATGCTGCGGTTCGTCACCGGCCTGCCGCCGGGCAAGGTGCGGTTCACCATCATCGACCCGGTCGGGCTGGGGGAGAACTTCGCCGCCTTCATGCACCTGGCCGACGCCGACCCGATGCTGGTGAGCGACCGCATCTGGACCGAGCCGAACCACATCGAGACGAAACTGTCCGACCTGACCGAGCACATGGAGAACGTGATCCAGAAGTACCTGCGGAACCAGTACAAGTCGATCGAAGAGTACAACCGGGCGGCGGGCGAGGTGGCCGAGCCGTACCGGGTACTCGTCATCGCCAACTTCCCGACCAACTTCACCGCGGATGCGGCAAAGCGCCTCGTGAGCGTGATGAGCAGCGGGCCGGCGTGCGGGGTGTGTACGCTCGTCGGCGTGGACACCGCCGCCCCCGTGCCGCGTGATTTTCGGCTTGCGGACCTGGAACAGGTCGCGTTCAACCTGATCTGGAAGGACGGTCAGTTCAGCCCGAAAGACCCGGCGTTCGCCCCGTTCCCGCTGACGCTCGACCTGCCGCCGAGTTCGTCCGAGGTAGCCGCGATTGTGAAGCGGGTGGGCGCGGCCAGCCTGAACGCATCGCGGGTGGAAGTGCCGTTCAGCTACATCGCCCCGCCGCCCGAGATGGTGTGGAAGGGGAGCACCAAGAACGGGTTCGAGGTGCCCATCGGCCGGGCGGGGGCGACGCGCCGGCAGGTGCTGTCGCTCGGCCGCGGCACCGCCCAGCACGCCCTCGTCGCGGGTAAAACCGGCTCGGGCAAATCGACCCTGCTGCACGCGATGATTACCAACCTGTGCATGATTTACAGCCCGGACGAGGCCGAACTGTACCTGATCGACTTCAAGAAGGGGGTCGAGTTCAAGATGTACGCGGCGATCCCGCTGCCGCACGCGAAGGTGGTGGCCATCGAGAGCGAGCGGGAGTTCGGCCTGAGTGTGCTCCAACGCCTCGACCGCATCCTGAGCGAACGGGGAGACCAGTTCCGCCGCATCGGGGTGAATGACCTGTCCGGCTACCGCGAGGCGAAGCCGGGCGAATTGCTGCCGCGGATCCTGCTGGTGGTGGATGAATTCCAGGAGTTCTTCACCGAGGAGGACAAGCTGTCGCAAGAGGCCGCGCTGCTGCTCGACCGGCTGGTGCGGCAGGGGCGGGCGTTCGGCGTCCACGTGCTGCTCGGCTCGCAGACTCTCGGCGGGGCGTTCAGCCTGGCCCGCAGCACCATCGACCAGATGGCGGTCCGCATCGCGTTGCAGTGCAGCGAGGCCGACGCACAACTCATCCTGAGCAAAGAGAACACGGCGGCGCGGCTGCTCACCCGCCCCGGTGAGGCGATCTACAACGACGCGAACGGCCTGCTCGAAGGGAACGACCCGTTCCAGGTGGTGTGGCTGGACGAAGGCCACCGCGAGCAAGTCATCGCCGAGCTGCGTGACCGCGCCCCGAATCGCCCCGCCCCGCTCGTGTTCGAAGGCTCCACCGCCGCCGTCATCGACAGCAACACCCCGTTGCGGAAGTTGCTCGCCGCCGCCCCCGCCGAGCGCACCGGCCCGCCCTCGATCTGGCTCGGCGATTCCGTCGCCATCAAGGATCCCACCGCCGCCGTCTTCCGCGCACAATCCGGGTCGAACCTGCTGCTCATCGGGCAGGCCGACGAGTCCACGCTCGGCATCTTCACCGCCGGGCTGGTGTCACTCGCCGCACGACTGCCGGCGAAGTCGGTCACGCTGTTCGATGGCACCCCCGACGACTCCGAACACGCCGACCTGTTGCGGCAGACGTGCCACGCCCTCGGCATCCCGGATACGTTCGTCGAGCGGTACACGCTCGGCGCGGCGATCGGCGAACTGGCCAACGAAGTGGCCCGTCGTGTCAAGGGCGAGTCGGCCGACCGCACCCCGAGGTTCCTGCTGGTGAACGGCCTACACCGCTTCCGCGAACTGCGCAAGCCCGACGACGACTTCGCCTTCGGCAAGAAGAGCGATAAGCAGACCTCGCCCGGCGAACACTTCCTGAACATCCTCCGCGACGGCCCCGGCGTGGGCATTCACGCCGTCGTGTGGTGCGACAGCGTGACCAACCTGACGCGAGCCGTGGACCGCGGCACCCTCCGCGAGTTCACCATGCGGGTGTTGTTCCAGATGAACCCGAACGACAGCAGCCAGCTCATCGACACGCCGGCGGCGGCGCGGCTGGGCCGCAACCGGGCACTGTTCACCGAAGACGGAATGGAACGCCCGGAGAAGTTCCGACCCTACGGGTTGCCCGGATTGCAGCAGTTACAGGCGATCAGCGAAGGGCTGCACCCGGCCGCAGTCGGCGAGTCGAATGGAGCGGCGGCGGACGCCGAGTCGATGCTTGCCGGGAGCGCGGGCGTCCCGCCCGCATAACGAACTCGGCAGGACGCCATGACCAAATCCGCTCGCCCCCGCGTTGCAATTCTCGGAGGCGGGCCGGTAGGCATCGAAGCCGCACTGTACGCTCACAGCCTGAACCTGCCGTTCACCGTGTTCGAACAAGGGCAACCCGGCGAGTACGTGAACCGCTGGGGGTTCGTGAAAATGTTCACCCCGTTCGGGATGAACGCCAGCCCGCTCGGCAAGAAGACACTTCAACAACTCCGGCGCGAAATCCCCGCCGACACCGACTTCCAGACCGGCCGTCAGTTCCGCGACACGTACCTGCTGCCCGTCGTCGAATCGCCCGCCATCAAGCCGAGCATCAAGGCGCAGCACACCATCGTCGCGGTCGGGAGGCACGGGTGGCGGAAGACCGACCCCACGGCGAAGCTGCCGCCGTTCCGCCTGCTCGTTCGCGCCGCCGACAACAGCGAGTCGGTTCACACCGCGGACGTGGTGTTCGACTGCACCGGCACCTACGCGCGGCCGAACTGGGTGGGCGACGGCGGCGTGCCGGCGCTCGGCGAACTGGCCAGCCGCCCGCACATCGCCTACTGGCTGGAAGACGTGCAGGGGGCGAAGAAGGCACAGTACGTCGGCAAGCACGCGGTGGTGATCGGCGGCGGGTACTCGGCCGCGGCGACGGTGTGCGCGCTCACCGAACTGGGCGAAGAGAACCCGTCCGGGTGGGTGACGTGGCTGACCCGCGGGCCGCGGACCTCCCCCCTGCCCCGCATCGCCAACGACCCGCTCCGCGACCGCGACCGCCTGGCGGCGCGGGCGAACAACCTGGCCACCCGGTGCGACGCCAACCTGGAACACCACGCCCACGCCGAGGTGCAAGAGGTGGTGTGCCCCGGCCCGGATAAAGGCGTGAAGGTAGTGGCGACGGTGAACGGCGAGAAGCGGACGTGGGAGGCCGAGCGGCTGATTGCCAACGTGGGGTTCAAGGCCGACACGGGTTTGACTGCCGAGTTACGGGTGAACGAGCCGGCGGGCGAGGTGCGAACCGGCGAGCCGAACTACTTCGTCCTCGGGGCGAAGTGCAAAGGGCGAGACTCGGGGTTTTACTTGCACGAGGCCCAAGAGCAAATTCGGATGGCGTTCGCGGACGTGATGGGGAACAGCAGGTTGAATGCTGCGTAAACGAGCCGCGACCACAAGGGAGCGG
>JANNVG010001042.1:0-12470 GCA_031414395.1 Fimbriiglobus sp. | reverse complement strand
GGCGCCCCCCGACCCCCGCCGGGGCGCCCCCGGGGGCGGGTCCCCCCGCCCCCCCCCCCCAGGCGCGGTGCGGCGGGGGTTTTTTTCAACCCCCCCCACCCACAGGCCCCACGGCTCGCCAACGGACATCGGCACCACACTTCCCCGCCCGCGCCGCCTAAGATGTCTGCATGTCTACCCCCTTCTGCCCGATCGACGACGCCCTGACCGACCTGCGGGCCGGCAAGATGGTGGTGCTGGTGGACGACCAGCACCGCGAGAACGAGGGCGACCTGGTCATGGCCGCCGAGTCGGCCACCGTCGAGAACGTCAACTTCTTCATCCGCCAGGCGTGCGGGCGGCTGTGCGTGGTGATGGGCAAGGCCGAGGCCGACCGCCTGGGCATGGAACTGCTGCCGGGCCTCCAACTCGACCCGTCGGCCACCCCGTTCACCCGCAACTTCGACGCCCGCACCGGCGTGACCACCGGCATCTCCGCCGCCGACCGCTGCCGGACGGTCCGCGTGTGCGCCGACCCGAAGAGCGGGCCGCACGACCTGGTCCGCGACAAGGGGCACATGGACGGCCTCGTCGCCCGCAACGGCGGCGTGCTGGTGCGGGCCGGGCACACCGAAGGCGTGGCCGACCTGTGCCGGCTGGCCGGCTTCCGCGAAGTGGGCGTGCTGTCCGAAATCCTGAACGCCGACGGCAGCATGGCCCGCCTGCCCGACCTTCAGGAGTTCTGCCGCCTCCACCAGTTGAAGTTGTGCAGCATCGCCGACCTGATCGAGTACCGCCGCCGCACCGAGAAGCTGGTGAAGCGGGAGATCGCCGTCCCGATGCACACCGACTTCGGCCTGTTCCACCTGGTCGCGTACTCGTCGGTGGTGGACGTCGAGCCGCACCTGGCCCTCACGATGGGCGGGGTGGGCATCGAGGCGAACGGCGTCGTGCCCGTGCAGGACGAGCCGATCCTGGTGCGGATGCACTCCGAGTGCCTGACCGGGGACGCCCTGTACAGTGCCAAGTGCGACTGCGGCCCGCAGTTGCAGTACGCCATGAGGCAGGTGGCGGCGGCCGGCCGCGGGGTGATCGTGTACATGCGACAAGAGGGCCGCGGCATCGGGCTACTCAACAAGCTGCGGGCGTACAAGCTGCAACAAGACGAGGGACTCGACACGGTGGAGGCGAACCAGCGACTGGGGTTCGCCCCGGACCTGCGGCACTTCGGCATCGGCGCGCAGATCCTGCACGACCTGGGCGTGCGACACATCCGCCTGCTGACGAACAACCCGCGGAAGGTGGTCGGCCTGGACGGGTACGGGATGAAGATCGTGGAACGGGTGCCGATTCAAATGACGCCCGGCGAGCACAACCGCGGCTACCTGACCGCGAAGAAAGACAAGATGGGGCACATGCTGGACGGGGAGTAACGTGGCGTGCCGAGCGGCACACAATTCCGTGCCGCCCGGCACGCGGCACCTATCGGAGACACCATGCTCACACCACTCCTGCTCGCCGCCGCCCTCGCCGCCCCGGTGCCCAAAATGAAACACCCGCGCCCCGACGCCGAAGTGTTTGTGGGCACTTGGGAGGCGGTGACGCCGGGCCGAGCGGGCCAGCAGTGGGGGAAGGCCACCTGGACGATTGACGACAAACTGGAACTGCGGATCGCGTACCCCGAAGAGGAGCCTCGGTTCACCACGTGGGCGGTCAAACTGGCCCCGGAACAGTCGCCGAAGCAGATCGACGTGGGGGGGTTCAAGGGCGTCTACGAGATGGACGGGGAGGGCATCCGGGTGGCGTACTCGACGGGGAATCGCCCGGCCGGGTTCGACCTCAAAGACGGGGTGTACGTCCACGTCCTCCGCCGGGTCGAGCCGCCGGGCGGGAAGTAGGTGATGCGGGTCGGTGTCTCCGGTGCGGGCGCAAGCTCCCGGCGACGACAAGGTGACTGGTCGTGTTCAACACTCTGTCGGGAGACCTCCGATGTCCTTCCCTCTCGTCACGTTGCTCGCCGCCACACTCGCCGCCCCGGTGCCGGTGGACAAAGTCGCCGAGAACAAGAAGCTCGAAGCCGCGTGGGAGGACCTGGTCACGTATGACCCGGTCGTCCGCACGCGGGCCGTGTTCGCCCTGTGCGACCACCCGCGGGCGGTGCCGTTCCTGGCCGAGAAACTGCCTCCAGTGGACGTGTCCGCCGACCAACTGAAGGCGTGGGTGAAAGACCTGAACGTCTCCGACGAGAAGGTGTGGAAGGCGGCGTTCGAGAAACTCCAGTACTTTGACCCGCGGACCGGGCTGACCCTCGCCGAGCAGACCGAGTTGGCGATCACCGACTGCGGCCGCCGACGACTGGCATCGCTCTGGTGGGCGGATTGGATCGGGGACCAGCCCGACTGCGTCAGCAGCGTGCTGAGCCTGGACGGCCCCGACGCTTTCACCCTCACGCAACACTTCCGCGATCCGAGGACCGGCCGCCTGAGTCAGAGCGATCACAGCGGGACGGTCCGCACGGTGGCGGGCCTCGCCCCGACCCGCTGGCGGCAAGCCGCCATCGCCGCCCACGTCTTGCACCGCATCGACACGAAAGCCAGCCGGGCCGCCCTCGACCGCCTCGCCGCCGGGCACAAAGACACCCTGCCCACCCGCACCGCCGTCGGGCTGCTGAAGGCGACGGCCGCCCCCGCGTCGTCCGATGCTGGGTTCAACAAGGGGTGGGACGGGCTGCTCAGCGGGGAGCCGATCCCGGCGACCGAATGGGCGCTGTCGCTCCGTGATCGTCCGGACGACGTGAAGCGGATGGCGGGGGTGCTGCCGGCGATCCAGGCCACACCGGACGACGTGAAGGGGTGGCTGAAGGCGCTCGACGACACCGACCCGAAAGTGTGGAAGCCGGCCTTCGAGAAGCTTCTCTACTTCCGCCCGCTCCTCGCCGTGCCGACCGACACGCAGTGCAAGCTGGTGACCACCGACCACGGGCGAGCGGCGCTCTTCCACCTCACCCGCTTCGCCCCCGGCGTGCCGGAGAAGATCGACCTGAAGGAGGGCAGCTCGCTCGCCGTGCGGGACGGGCGGATGGTGCTCGAGTACGTGTCGGGCAGGCGGTTCGAGATCGAATCGACCGCCGTCGAATCGCTGGACAAGATGACCTCGATCCACTGGCAGCGTGCCCGCCTCGCCGTCGTCGCCCTGGAGCGGATGAAGACGGACGACGCGAAGGCGGTGTTGAAGCAGTTGGCCGCCGGGCACCCGGACATCCTGCCCACGAAAGAAGCGAAGGCGGCACTCGAACGACTGAAGTAGGTGATGTGGGTCGTCGGTCTTGTCGTGATCCGCGGCGGGGCGGGCGGCACTACAATGACGCCCGCCCCGACCCGAGGCCCGCCATGTCGCCCGCCGCCGACCCCCCTTCCGTCGGCGACGACATCACGCGGACCGCCGGCACCCCGCCGCTCGACCGCACCCGCGAGGCCGTGCCGGTGGTGGCCGACGCCCCGCCCGACGCCGACGCCGACCTGAAACTGCTCCTCGCCCGCCGCCTGCGACAAACCTTCATCATCCTCGCCGCCATCTACGCCGCCTTCCTCGTCCGCCAACTGGCCGTGTACTTCAGCGGGAGCGGCGGGAGCGAGGTGCAGGCCGTCCTGCTGGCCGTGGCGTTCGCCATTCAGACCGTGCTGGCCGTGGCCGCCTCGCTGGCCCGCGAGCGGTTCGCCCGCGCCATGCCCGCCGCCGAGATGGTCACGCTCGGCACCCTGTGGGCCACGCAGGGGCTGAACCAGTTCGCCGCCCTGTGCAACCCGAAGGAAGTGGCCGGCCTGCTCGGGTCGGACGAGGTCGGGCAGGTGCTCATCGCGAACACGTGGCTGCTGCCGTGGTTCGCCGTCATGGCCGGCTACCCGGTGCTGGTGCCGCACCCCGTCCGCCGCACGGTGTGGATCGTGTGCGTCACGGCGGCGATGCCCATCCTCGTCACCGTGGCCGCGACGGTGGTGAACCCGGAACTCACCGTCGCCCGCAGTTGGCTCATGTACGTGCAGTTCGTGCTGTGGGGGCTGGTGGGCGGGGCCGTCGCCGTGTACGGGGCGATGCAGGCGGCGCTGCTGCGGAAGGAGGCGTTCGCGGCGAAGAAGTTCGGCCAGTACCGGCTGGTGCGGAAGCTGGGCGCCGGCGGCATGGGCGAGGTGCACCTGGCCGAACACCAGTTGTTGCGGCGGCCGAGCGTCATCAAGCTGGTGCGGGCCGACCGGCGGGGCGAGGTGAAGGCGGCCAAGCGGTTCGAGCGGGAGGTGAAGATGCTGGCCAGCCTGAACCACTGGAACACGGTCGAGATCTACGACTACGGGCACACGGCCGACGGCACCTTCTACTTCGTCATGGAGTACCTGCCGGGGGTGAACCTGGACGAGTTCGTCCGCAAGTACGGCCCGCTGTCGCCCGGCCGGGCGGTGTTCATCGCGCGGCAGGTGTGCGCCGCCCTGCGGGAGGCGCACGCCGTTGGCCTGATCCACCGCGACATCAAGCCGGCGAACGTCATGGCGTGCGAGTGGGGCAAGCTGCACGACGTGGCCAAGCTGCTGGACTTCGGACTCGGGCGAGACGAGGCCGAAGAGGAAGAGGACGACGAGAAGCTGACCCGCGAGGGGGTCATCCTGGGCACGCCGGCCTTCCTGTCGCCGGAGCAAGCCAGTGGCAAGCCGACCGACGCGCGGTCCGACGTGTACAGCCTGGGGGCCACGCTGTTCTACCTGTTGGTCGGCAAGCCGGTGTTCGACAAGAAGGGCGGGGTGGCGATGGCCGCGGCGCACATCCACGAGCCGCCGACCGCCCCGCCGGGCGTGCCGGCCGACCTGTCCGACGTGGTGTTGAAGTGCCTGGCGAAAGACCCGACCGCACGGTTCCAGGGCATGAGGGAGTTGGACCGGGCGCTGGCCGCGTGCGCGTGTGCCGCCGACTGGGACCACGACACGGCCGAAGCGTGGTGGCAGGCCAATCACTGACCCTGGAGCGCGGACCGCCCGCGGAAACGTCCCTTCACGCCGAGTGGGGCCTCCGCCCCCTTTCCCCGAACCGCTTGCGTGCCCCCGGTGCGGCGGGTACAGTCAACGCGTTCGGTGCCCGCCGGCGTGCGACGCCCGGCACGGCGACCCGCACACGAACGCCACATGATCCTCTTCTCAGGTGTCGCGTCATGAGACCGTCGCGCCGGAAACACCCGTCCGGGTTCACTCTCATCGAGCTGCTCGTCGTCATCGCCATCATCGCCATCCTCATCGGCCTGCTGTTGCCCGCCGTGCAGAAGGTGCGGGAGGCCGCCGCCCGCATGAAGTGCTCCAACAACCTGAAGCAGTGGGGCCTGGCTATGCACGGCTTCCACGACGTGAACGGCTCGCTCCCGAAAGGCTCGTCGAACAACCCGCGGCAGACGTGGGTCATGTACGTGTGGCCGTACGTCGAGCAGTCCGCCCTGGCGCAGCGAAACAACCTGAACAACCACTTCTACGTTGCCCCCGGCACGATCGCGGGCACGATGAACGGCCTGTGCGCCGCCCGCGTGCCCCTCTACCAGTGCCCGAGTGACATCGGCAACCCCGACCAGAACGTCGGCACGTACCAGCGGACCCGCGGCAACTACGTCGTCAACTGGGGCAACGCCTACTACGACAACCCGTCGCCGACCGCCGGCAAGGCGCCGTTCTATCACCTGACCGGGAACCGCTCGACGCCCGGCAAGACGACCATCGTCGGCATCACCGACGGCACCTCGAACACGCTGCTCATGTCCGAGTACCTGATGGCCAAAAGCCCCCAGGACAACGACTGGCGGGGCGACATCCACAACGACGACGGGTTCTTCCGCTTCCACACCCTCATGACGCCGAACACCACCGCCCCGGACCAGATCGCCGGCGGCTGGTACCAGACGCCCAACGACCCGCTCATGCCGGCCACGACCGCGTCGGGCAACCAGCAGCAGAACGCCGCCCGCAGCCGGCACACCGGCGGGGTGAACGCCGCCCTCGGCGACGGGAGCGTGCGGTTCATCCGCAACAGCATCGCGCTCGTCACGTGGCAGGGGATGGGCACGATGGACGGCGGCGAAGTGATCGGCGACTACTAACACCCCCGGAGTGAGGCCATGAGCCGATTGAACTGGCCGCGGGCGGCGGTGGCGGTGCTCGCGGGGGTGCTGCTCGCGGGCACCGGGTGCGGCCCGGCCGACACCACGGCCGAGGTGTCCGGTGCCGTCTCCTACGACGGCACGCCGGTGGCCGACGGGTCGATCACGTTCGTCCCGTCGGACGGCCAGACGCCCACGGCCGGCGGGGTCGTGAAGGACGGGAAGTACAGTTGTCGGGTGCCCGTCGGCCCGATGAAGGTGTCCATCACCTCCGCCAAGGAGGTGGGGCGGAGGAAGCTGTACCAGACGCCGGACAGCCCGGACATGCCGGTGATGAAGGAGGTCCTGCCGGAGAAGTACAACATGAAGACGGAACTCACCTACGACGTGAAGGCGGGCACGCAGGTGAAGGACTTCGCCCTGCCGAAGTGACCCCGATCCGGATGTGGTCTGCTCGCTCCGCGAGCGGGTCCGAGAAGACCGCGCGCGGAGCGAGCAGACCACGTCAAGCCGTCACCTCTCCCGCCGTGCCACCGCCGCCTTCGCCTCGGTCGTGAGGGTGGCGGTGTCGGCCCCGGTCGCCCATGCCGTCAGCAGCGTCACCGCCTCTGGTGTTCCCACCCGCTCGACCACCTCCACCGCCCGCACCTCGGCCAGCCGCTCAGCACCTCGGCGCTCAGCCTCGCCAACAGCGTTTCGACCGCCGCCCGCACGTCCTCCGACCGCGGCTTCTCGGCTTCGGCCCGCAGTGCCTCCTCCGCCAGCGGACCGAGTTTCGTCAACTCCTTGTCCGCCTTCAACCGCGTCTTGAAGGCGGCCGAGTCGCGGTCGGCGAGCAACTGTTCCAGGCGTGCGGCGGGCACCGGCGCGGCCGGCGGGCGACGAAGCGGTCGAACTTGGTCGGGGCGGGGAGGGGCAGTGCGAAGGCGGCGGCGAGCGCAAGGGACGTGAGCATGGCGACCACTCCGGGGTGTCCGTGCGGGCGGGCACGGCCGGAGGGTAGTGTAACGCGGGCGGGGGGGTCACTTGCCTTCGGGCACGGCGATCTCGTGTTCCACCTTCGTCACGCCGGTGGTCGTCTGGGCGAGCATGACGGCCCGCTCCCGCTGGGCGACCGAGTCCACTTTGCCAGTCAACTTCACCACCCCGCCGTCGGTCGAGGAGACCACCAGGTGCGCGTTCGTCAGGGCGGCGTCGGTCTTCAACCGCACCCGCACCTTGTCGTCCAGGCCGATCAGGTCGCCCACCTGCATGGCGGCGAGCGGGCCGGCGACGGCGGCGCGGTCGGGCATGGCCCCGCCCACCTGTTCGCTGGCGGTGCGACCGACCTTCGTGAGCACTTCGGCGTCCGATGACTTGCTGAGCGCGAGCGCCCCGCCGACGATCAGCACGAACACCGACACGACCAGGATTTTGCGCCACATGGTGACCGTCCCCCGTGTGAACCGTAGCACGGGAAATGTGTGGCGGCGCGAGACTTCAATCCGGTTCGGCCGGTGGCGGCGGGTGGGGCGAGCGACGGCCGATACAATCGCTGCCACCCGTTCGGCCGGTTCACACGGGTGGCCGAATCTCGCCGAGAGTCGGAGTGGGGGTTCGGCCGGTGTGACGAGCTTGCGGGGGGTGACCGCCTTCTCTCGCTCCCCGCGGGATTCAGGCGCGTGGGCCCCCGTCGGAGTCTCGGCGAGAGTCTGCCACCCGTTCCGAACCCGCCCACCAGAGGTCTGCCGTGCGCCTCGGCCTTCGCGTCCGGCTGCTGTTCCCGCTCGGCCTGCTGGTGGCGGCCGACGCCGCCATCACCACCTGGGCCGCCGCCGCCGCCGCCGCCGACGCCGAGGCCGCCATCACCCGCCAACTGAACGCCGTCGCCACCGCCTTCACCGAGCCGCCGAACACGTTCCCCCTCACCCCGCCGATCCTCACCAAGATGAAGCAACTGTCCGGCGCCGAGTTCGTGTACACGCCCCCGCGCGGCAGCGGCGAGCGGATCGGCACGTTCACCCCGCTGCCCGACTTGTCTGCCACCGCCACCGAAGCGGACGTGAACGGCGAGGCGTACCGCGTGCGGTGGCTGACGTTCCCGGAGTCGCACTCGAACGCCGGCGGGGTGCTGGCCATCTGTTCCCCCGAGACCCGCCGCCGCACGGCCGTGCGGGACGCCGTCATCCCCCCGCTGCTGCTCGGCGTGGCGGTGGGCGTGGCGGCCGTGGGGCTGCTGCTCATCGGCAACCGGGTGGCCTCGCGGGTGCAGCGGGTGCGCCAGCGGACGACCGCGATTGCCGGCGGCGACTTCCGCACGCAGCCGGTGCCGCCCGGCCCCGACGACGAGGTGAGCGACCTGGCGCACGCCGTGAACCACTTGGCCGAACGCCTGGGCGAGTACGAGCGACAACTGCAACAGACGGAACGCCTGCGGGTGCTCGGGCAGTTCAGCGGCGGGCTGGCGCACCAACTGCGGAACGCGGCCGGCGGGGCACGGCTGGCCGTGCAACTGTATTTGGCCGACCCGGACGACCGCGAGCCGCTGGAGGTGGCGCTCCGGCAGCTCGCCCGCATCGAGGCCAACCTGAGCCAGTTCCTCACGCTCGGCAAGCCGACGGCGCCGGCCCCGCAACCGCTGGATTTGGGTGAACTGTTGTCCGCCGCGGTTCGGTTGCACGGCCCGCAGTGTCGGCACGCCGGCATCGTGTTGACGTGGACCCCGCCCGGCCCGCTGCCGTTTCAGGGGGACGCCACGCAGCTCGGGCACCTGTTCGGCAACCTGATCGGCAACGCCATCGACGCGGCCGGGCCGGGGGGTGAAGTGGCGATGACGGCGGCACGGGCGGGACGCGAAACGACCATTGAGGTGATCGACACCGGCCCCGGCCCGCCGCCGGCGGTGGCCGACCGGCTGTTCGAGCCGTTCGTCACCGGGCGGGATCAGGGCATCGGGCTGGGGCTGGCGGTGGCGAAGCAGGCGGCCGACGGGCACGGCGGGCGGATCGACTGGCGGCGCGACGGCGGGAAGACGGTGTTCCGCGTGGTGCTGCCGGGGTGACGTGTTCGCCTCACCTCCCGCGGAACGTCGCCTGCCCGCTGGTCTTCACCCGCCAGCGGCCGTCCTGTTTCACCATCTTGAACGGGGTGGTGTTGCCCTCCGGTGCGCGGACGGTCAGGGTGGCGTTGTCGCCGTCCACCGTCACGCCCTCCAGCTTCGTGTCTTTCATCGACCGCTCCTGGTCGGCTCGGTTGATGCCCATCAGCGCCACCTTCCCTTCGACCTCTTTCATCATCTCGATGTACAACTCCCGACCCTTCTTCCCGGACTGGGTGGCCTTCAGGAACGGGTTGGGCGGCATGTTGTTGAACTCGGCCTGCCCCTCCTTGTCCAGCCGGTCGTAGATGCGGCCGTAGTCCTTCTTGACGAACGCATCCTTGTAGTCCGCGAACGCCTTCTCGGGCGTGTCGTTGAACACGAAGAACCACAGCGCGAACCCGCCGCCGGCCAGCAGCACGAACCCGCCCACCAGCCCGAGGATGAGCAGCAGCGGGCCGCTCCCGCCGACCGACTTCTTCGCCCGCTTCAGCGCCTTCCGCTTCCGCGGGCGGTCGTCGTCGTCATCGTCGTCGTCATCCGCGAGCGACCGACTCTTCTTTCGTCGTGGGGTGTCGTCGTCGTCATCATCATCGTCGTCGTCATCCCGGCGGCGCGACTTCTTTCGCGGGGTGTCGTCGTCGTCATCGTCGTCGTCGTCACGGCGGCGGGAGCGGGCCATGCGTCGGCCTCCGGTGGTTGGTGGTGATGATACCTACGGCGGGCGGGTTCGGATTCAGCCGTCCCACCCGCGGGTCCGCCACACGTACCAGCAGGCCACGGTGCGGTACGGCTGCCACACCTTTGCCAGTTTGGTCAGCTTCGCCGCATCGGGCAACGCCTTCAGTTTGAACAGGTCTTTCACCCCGGCGCGGATGCCCAGGTCGCCGACGGGCAGCACGTCCGGCCGGCCGAGGCTGAACATCTTGAGCATGTCGAGCGTCCACGGGCCGATGCCGGGCAGCGGCAGGAGGATGTCGCGCACCTGTTCGTCGGTGGCGGTGAGCAGCTTGCGGTTCATCCCCCGCGTGCCGGCGAACAGCTCCGCCGCCGCCCGGATCGCCCGCCGCTTCCCGCCGGATACGCCACACACCTTCCACTGGTCGTCGGTCACGGCCAGCATGTTCGCGGGGGTGATCTTGTTCTTCACCGCCGCCGCCACCCGCCCGGAGATGGTCTTCGCCGCGGCCGTGCTGATGAGCTGCGCGATGACCGCCCGCACGATGGCCGGGAGGAGGTCGGTGGCTTGTTCCAGGGTGCAGGGGCCGACGCGGGCGATGACCGGGGCCAGCCGCGGGCACGCGGCCGACAGGTGCGCCTCGGCGGCGCGGAGGGTGGCAGTGAACGGGTGTGTAGGCATGGGGTGAAGGATACACGCGACGAGCCGCGACCGCCAGGGAGCGGGTACAATGGCCCGGCCCCGCGAGGGATTCGCCATGCCGCTCCGCGACCACTTCCGCCCACCGCTCATCAACATCTCCCGCTGGCAGGCGCTGCACGCCGTCTGGCCGTCGACGATCCTCTTCCGCCTGAACTCCGTCCTGCCAGAAGGCTATCGGGCCGAGCCGCGGGTGCAACTCGGCACCGAGTACGAGATCGACATCGGCACCATCGACGCCCGCCCCGCCGGGGCGAACGGGCACCCGCACGCGGGCGGCGGGGGCACGGCCGTGTTGACCGCCCACGAGCCGACGGTGGACGAGACCACGGAGCTGGAGGAGCCGGACGAGGCGGGCGTGAACGTTTACGGGGGGGACGGGGAACTGGTGGCGGCGGTGGAGTTGGTCAGTCGGCGGAACAAAGACCGCCCGGACAGCCGACGGGACTTCGCCGAGAAGGTGGCCACTCTGGTGCGGCGGGGGGTGTGCGTGAGCGTGGTGGACGTGGTGAGCGACCGCCGGTTCAACCTGTACGCCGACGCCCTCGACTTGCTCGGGCACGCCGACCCGACCGTCGGCGACAATCCCCCGACCCTGTACGCCGCCACCTGTCGCGCGGTCGGCCGCCGCCCCGGCCGCCGGTTCCAGGCGTGGTCGCACCCGCTCCGGATCGGGCAACCGCTCCCCACCCTCCCGCTCTGGCTGACCGAAGACCTCTCCCTCGACTTGAATTTGGAACTGAGTTACGAAGACGCCTACCAGGCGCTGCGGTTGCCCGCCACGCCTACTTCCCCTCCGCCTTCGGCGTGAGGGTGATCTTCCACCGCAGTTTCGTCTTGTTCAGCGCCCCGCCCGCGAACTGTCCGTCCGCGAAGTCCACGTCGTAGTCCACGTACTTCCCGTTCACCTCCCAGTACAGGTGCTCGCCCTCCTGCTTCCAACTGCCGACCGTGCTCACGTCGTTCCTCCCCACTTGGTGCCAGCTCAGCTTGCCCCCTTCCAGGAACGTGTACTCGAGCACGCCCAGCTTCACCTCGTTCTCGTCGCTCACCCACGTCGTGCCGGTCACGTCCGGCACCTTCTTCTTGACCGCCTTCGGCACCGGGGCGGCGGAAAGCGACGACACCACCGCCAACACCGCCAGCGCGCACAGCAACCGGGTCATGACGCCACCTCCGAGCGGGATGACATGATGGTACCACCCGGCCGAGCGTTTTGCCAACGGGTAGCTCTTGGCTAACCCCGACCGCATGGTCGGCGGGTGTAAGCCGCACGCGGTTCGCACCCGCCGACCTTGCGGTCGGGGTTCGCCCGGACGGCGCGGCGACTCTCTACAATCACCCCGGTGTCAGGCCCGCGCCGGGCCTCTCTCTCCGGAAAGGTGTTCACCATGTCGCTGCGGAACAAACTGGTGGCGGCCGTGGCCGCCGCCGTGGTGGTCGGCGGGGTCGGCGTTTTACTCGCCCAGCGGGAGTACAAGAGCGGGGTCGAGTTCCCCGAACCGCCGGTGATCACGCCGGCCGCGGTGGACAAGCCCGGCGCCCCGCCGTCCGATGCCGTCGTGCTGTTCGACGGGACGGCGGCCAAGCTGACGGCCAACTTCAAGAACGGGGACAAGTGGGAGGTGGACGAGAAGAGCGGGTGGGCGACGGTGAAGGCGACCGACATCGAGACGAAGGAGAGCTTCGGCGACATGCAACTGCACGTGGAGTTCGCCACCCCGGAGAAGGTGGACCCGAAGCAGACCGGCCAGGGCCGCGGGAACAGTGGGGTGTACATCATGGGCCGGTACGAGGTGCAGATCCTGGACAGCTACGAGAACAAGACGTACTTCGACGGGCAGTGCGGCAGCCTGTACAAGCAGCAGCCGCCGATGGTGAACGCCTGCCGCAAGCCGGGCGAGTGGCAGACC
>JANNVG010001041.1:0-8509 GCA_031414395.1 Fimbriiglobus sp. | reverse complement strand
GTGGACCGACCTGATCCAGTTCGTCATCAAGATCGCTGGGGCGGTCTTGGCCGGGGCGTTCATCATCGCCCTCACGCCCGGCGGGTGGCAGCAGTTCGCGGAGGTCGGGGCGGCGAACCAGAAGTTCGTGCTGTTCGACCTCGCGCACAGCTTCGAGGGGCCGTTCCCGTTCAACCTGTGGGCCGGCGTGATCGGCGGGGCGGTGTTCAGCATGGCCTCGCACGGGGCTGATCAACTCATGGTTCAGCGGTACTTGTGCGCCCGTTCGCTCGGCCACGCCCGCACGGCGCTGGTGCTGAGCGGCGTCACCGTGACGGTGCAGTTCCTGTTGTTCCTCCTCGTGGGCATCGGGCTGTTCGTCCTCGTGCAGACCGGGCAGTTCGAGTTGCCGGTGCGGGCGGACGGGCGGGAGTGGCGGCCGGACGAGGTGTTCGGGCTGTTCATCGTCACCAAGCTGCCGGTCGGGGTGCGCGGGATCCTCGTGGCGGCGGTGCTGGCGGCGGCCATGTCCACACTCTCGTCGTCACTCAACAGCTCCTCCAACGCGCTCGTCACCGACTTCTACCGACCGCTGCGGCCGACACGGGATGAGAAACATTACGTCCTGCTCTCCCGCATCCTGACGGCCGTGTGGGGCGTGGCACAAATGGCGGTGGCCGTCATCGCCTATCGCACCAGCGGCGACAACAAGAGCGTGGTCGAGCAGGTGCTGAAGGTGGCGGGCATGACGACCGGCCTGCTGCTCGGGCTGTTCCTGCTCGGGCAGGCCCGCCGGCCGGTGTCGTCGCGGGCGGCGGTGGGCGGGCTGATCGCGGGGTTCGTCGTCGTGTTCCTGGTGTGGCTGCCCGAAGGCCTGGGCATGTTGGCGACGAAGACCGAGGCCGGGAAACGGTTGGTCCTGTTCGGCGGTGAGGTGACCGGCGGGTTGCTAGAACCTATCCTTGCGTGGCCGTGGTTCGCGCTGGTGGGGGCCGGCACCACCGTCGCCGTCGCCCTGCTTCTCTCCCTCCTGATGGCTCGCCCCGATGGACCCGCTGCAACACCTGCAAACCGAAGCCCGCAACCCGGCGTCTGACCGCCTCGACGAACTCACCTCGCTCGAACTCGTGGACCTGATGAACCGCGAGGACGGCACCATCGCCGCGGCGGTGGCCAGTCAGCGGACGCAGATCGCGCAAGCCGTGGACGCCATCGCCGAGCGGTTCGCCCGCGGCGGGCGGCTGATCTACACGGGTGCGGGCACGTCGGGCCGGCTGGGTGTGCTGGATGCGTCCGAATGTCCGCCGACGTTTCAGAGTCCGCACGAGCAGGTGGTCGGGCTGATCGCCGGCGGGACGGGCGCCATGTTCCGGGCCGTCGAGGGGGCGGAAGATTCCCCCGCGTTCGGTGAAGCCGATTTGAAGGCACTTCACCTGACCACGAACGACGTGGTGTGCGGCATCGCCACCAGCGGGCGGACACCGTATGTGATCGGCGGGGTGCGGTACGCCCGCTCGGTGGGGGTGTTCACCGTCGGCGTGGTCTGTACCACCGACTCGGAACTGGCGAAGGAAGTGGAGCTGTGTATCGCACCGATTGTCGGCCCGGAAGTGTTGACCGGCTCGACCCGGTTAAAGGCCGGCACCGCGACGAAGCTCGTGCTGAACACGCTCACCACCGGCGCGATGGTGCGGCTGGGCAAATCCTTCGGTAACCTGATGGTGGACTTGAAGGCGTCAAACGCAAAGCTGGTGGCACGCTCGAACCGCATCGTGCGGGCGTGTACCGGGCTTGATGAGCCGGCCGCGTATGAACTGCTCACCCGTTGCGACGGCGAGGTGAAGACGGCCATCGTCGCACAGCTTGCGAACCTTGAAGCGGTCACGGCACGAGCGAAGTTGGTCGAACACGGCGGGCGGATCAAGCCGACGCTCGCGGCACTCGGTCACGGGCGTGCAATCAGCACCACGCGGCAGGGGAGCGCTCGGCCCGATCTGGTGCTGGGCATCGACGGCGGCGGGACGACGACGATTTGCCTGCTGGCGGAGCGTGCGACGGGAGCGGTTCTTGGGCGCGGTGTTGGCGGGCCGTCGAACATTCAGGCGGTGGGCGTGGACGGCGGGTTGCGGGCACTCGACGACGCCATCGAGCGGGCGTTTCAGGCCGCCGCACTGCCGCGGGCGAAGGTCGGCGCGATCTGTCTCGGGCTGGCCGGTGTGGACCGTCAGGAAGGACTCGACGTGATTCACGGCTGGGCCGAGCGCGGCAGCGTGGCCGACACGGTGAGCGTGTCGAACGACGCCACGCTGCTGCTCGCGGCCGGCACGCCGGACGGCTGGGGGCTGGCGGTCATCGCCGGCACCGGCAGCATCGCGTTCGTGAAGTCACCTGCCGGCGAACTCGGGCGCTGCGGCGGGTGGGGCTACCTGCTCGGCGACGAGGGCAGCGCGTACATGCTGACTGTGGCGGCGCTGCGGGCGGCGTGTCGTTCGTTCGACGGCATCATCCCGCCGACGAAGTTGGTCGATGCGTTCGTGAAGCGGATGAACTTGACCGCCGCACCGGATCTGATCCCGGCCGTGTACCGCGGGCCGTGGGACCGCTCGGCGATTGCGGGCATGGCCCCTCTCGTGTTGGAGTTGGCCGAAGCGGGTGACGCGGTGGCGGCGGAGATCGTGGAAGTGCAAGCGCGGGAGTTGTCGCTCACCGCGGCCGGGGCAGTGAGCGCGAACGGCCTGCCGAAGGCGGGGTTGCCGGTGGCGCTCGCCGGCGGGGTGCTCACCAACAGCGAACTGTATCGCCGACACTTCCTGGACGGACTGCGAGAGGCGGGCATCGAACCCGGTGCCGTCCAACTGGTGACCGAGCCGGCCGTCGGTGCGGTGGTCATTGCGAGGAAGTCGTAACGAGCCGCGACGGCCAGGGAGCGGAGAACACCTCTTCCGCTCCCTGGCGGTCGCGGCTCGTCGGAACCTCACACCCCCACCAGCTCCTCGCTCGGCTCGTACTTGTTCGCCCACTCGATCAGGTTGTCGAACAGTTGGCGATCCAGCGCACTGGCCGTCTCGCACTCCGGGTGCCACTGCGTGCCGACGCAGAACCACTCCTCGTCCGTCGTCTCGATGGCTTCGATCACGCCGTCGGGCGCCTTCGCCCCGACCCGCAGCGCCCGGCCGAGTTGGTTCACGCCCTGGTGGTGCGTGCTGTTCACCCGGTGTTCTGGCGAGCCGAAGATGTCTTCCAGCGTGCTGCCCGACTCCACGCTCACCATGTGCCGGTGCGGGCCGCCGGTCGGGTCGAAGTGCGGCATCGCCTTCGGGTGGTCGGTCGGCAGGTGCAGGTGGAGCGTGCCGCCGAGCAGCACGTTCAGCAGTTGCATGCTGCTGCCGATGGCCAGGAGCGGCAGTTTGCGTTCGATCACTTTGCTCATCAGCAGGCGGTCGGCGTCCTCGCGGCGGGCGTGCATCATCTGCACGGCGGCCGTCACCTGTTGGCCGTTCCGCCGCGGGTCGAGGTCCAGCCCGCCGATCATGACGAGGCCGCTCACCCGGTCGAGGAGCGCTTCCAGTTCGGCGTAGTTCTCTTTCTTCACCGGCGGCAGCAGCACCGGCAGGCCGCCGGCGTTCAGCACGGCGTCCAGGTAGCCGGCGTTCAGCCGCAGGTGCGGGTGGCTGTTCTTGGGGGCGTAGAAGTCGGTGCTGATGCCGATCAGCGGGCGGACGGGTTGGGCGGGCATCGGTGAGTTCCCTCTCTCGACATCGCGGCGACCGCACTCCGTGCTGGCCGTGTGAGAGGGGGAGTGTACGCGGAAAATTCCGACGGGTGCAAGGCGAAGTTGAAAAGTGTTCTGCTCGCTCCGCGAGCGGGGTCGAATGACCGCTCGCGGAGCGAGCAGAACACTTTCACCCGATCCCCAACTGCTTCTTCATCGCCTTGTACCAGTTGCCGAACCAGCCGTGTTTCACGCGGGTGTGCCCGGTGTCTTCCATGAGCGTGACGAGCATGACGCGCACGTCGCGGTCGCCCTTCTTACCGTCCACCAGCTTCATGCCCTCGGCGACGATCCGCTCGAACCCGGCACGGTCCACCGCTCCGGCGGTCTTCAGCATCTCGCTCATCACCCGCAACACGGCGCTTTCGAGCACGTACCCGCGGGCGGAACACACGGCGGTCATCTCCGCGCGTGCCGCGTCGTACCCCACGCCCAGTTGGAGGGCGATCTGAAGAATCTCCCGCTCCTCGTTGCGGTCGATGTAGTGGTCGTCGTACCCGCGGAGGTGGATTTCCTTCAGCAGCTTGGCCTTCACGTCGTCGGCGGTCATGGCGTCGGCACCCGGCAGGTTCTTTTTCCGACCGGCGTGATTATACCGTTCCCATTCGCTCCGCCCCGGTGCCGCCTCATGGCTTCGTCCCCGCTCACCGCCCCCGCCCCCGGCGCCAGGCTCGCCCTCGGTCTGCTGCTGTCCATCAACCTGTTCAACTACCTCGACCGCCAAGTGCTGTCGGCGGTGCTGCCGAAGATAAAACTCGACGCGGCCATGATGGACCCGGCCGACCCGCTCATTCAAACCAAGCTGGGCCTGCTGACGAGCGCGTTCATGGTGGCGTACATGATCTTCGCCCCCGTCTTCGGCTGGCTGGACGGCCGTGGGGTGAGGCGGTGGGTGGTGCTCGGCGTCGGCGTCACCGGGTGGAGCATTGCCAGCGGGTGTTCGGGGCTGGCCGGCGGCTATTGGGTGTTGCTGCTCACCCGCTGCTGCGTGGGCATCGGGGAAGGGGCCTACGGGCCGGTGGCGTCGGCGATGCTGGCCGACATCTTCCCGCAGTCCGCCCGCGGGAAGGTGATGGCGTGGTTCAACATGGCGATCCCGGTAGGCAGCGCGCTCGGCTTCGTGATCGGCTCGCAAGTGGCGGAGTGGGTCGGGTGGCGGGGGGCGTTCGTGGTCACATTCTCCGGGCTGATACTGGGGGCGATGTGCTTCCTGCGGAAGGAGTTCCCGCGACCGGCGGCAACAGTGCAGGCCCGCCCCGGCTATCTCGCGGTGCTGAAAACTCTGGTCCGCAACCGCTCGTTCGTGCTCTGTTGCCTGGGCATGACGGCCGTTACGTTCGTGATGGGCGGGGTCGCCGCGTGGCTGCCGGTGTACGTGTTCGAGCGGGAAGCGAAGTTCGCCCTGACCGCTGATGTTGTGAAGGAGCTGCGGACGGGAACAGAGTTCATCCGCTCGGACGGCACGCCGGTGGTGCCCGAGGCGGTGACGGCGAAGTTGAACGCGGTGGCGTCCGACGACGTGCTGACTGTTCACCAACTCCGCGACAGGCTGAAGCCGGCGATGGGTGACGACGACTTCCGTCAGTACAGCGCGTGGGTGATCGACGCCGCCCCGGTGAAGGATTCGATGACCGCCGGGCGGGTGGGGCTGATCTTCGGCGGCATTCTGGTGGTGGCCGGGTTCACCGCCACGGCCGCGGGGGCGTGGCTGGGCGAGTGGCTGCGGCGGCGGGTGAGGGGGGCGTACTTTTTGGTGAGCGGAGTCGGTGCGCTGGCCGCATTCCCATTCATCATCGCGCTGCTGTACGTTCCGTTTCCCTTCGCGTGGGGGTTCGTGTTCTTCGCCGTGTTTGGGCTGTTCCTCTACACCGGCCCGGCGTTCACACTCCTGGCGAACGTGACCACTCCGACCATCCGCGCCACTGCGTTCGCCGTCAACATCCTCGTCATTCACGCACTCGGCGACGCCATCTCGCCGACCATCCTGGGCGGCATCGCCGACGCGAGCGACCTGCACACCGCCTTCCTGAGCACGTCCGCGCTGGTGCTCGTCGGCGGCGGCCTGTGGCTGTGGGGGATGCGACACGAGGCGTGGGATACCCAGGCTGTCGCTTGAACCCTTCGCCCTGTCCCAGTGTCCGATGGGTCAGTAGATCATCCGTTTCGCCCCGCAGGTTTCGCAATGCCGAGCTACAACCCCGCCGCCGTGGAACGCCGCTGGCAGCAGTTCTGGGAAACGAACAAGACGTTCCGCACGCCCGACCCCGGCACCCCCGAAGCGGCCGGCAAGCCGAAGTACTACATCCTCGACATGTTCCCGTACCCGAGCGGGAGCGGGCTGCACGTCGGCCACCCCGAGGGGTACACGGCGACCGACATCCTGGCCCGGTTCAAGCGGATGAACGGCTTCCACGTGCTGCACCCGATGGGGTGGGATGCGTTCGGGTTGCCGGCCGAGCAGTACGCCATCAAGACCGGCCAGCATCCGCGGATCACCACCGCGGAGAACGTGAACACCTTCCGCCGGCAGATCAAGAGCCTGGGGTTCAGCTACGACTGGGACCGCGAGGTTGACACCACCGACCCCCACTACGTGAAGTGGACGCAGTGGATCTTCCTGACCATCTACGACACGTGGTACGACGCCGAACAGCAGAGGGGCCGGCCGATCCGCGAGCTGCCGATCCCCGCCGAGGTGCGGGCGCAGGGTGATGCGGCGGTCGAGAAGTACATCGACTCGCACCGGCTGGCCTACGAGAGCGAGGTGCCGGTGAACTGGTGCGCGGACATGGGCACCGTGCTGTCGAACGAAGAGGTCATCGACGGCAAGAGTGAGGTGGGCGGGTTCCCAGTGGTGCGGATGCCGCTGAAGCAGTGGCTGATGCGGATCACGGCGTACGCCGAGCGACTGATCGACGATCTGACCCCACTGGATTGGAGCGAAAGCATCAAGCAGATGCAGCGGAACTGGATCGGCAAGAGCGAAGGGGCCACAGTCAAGTTCCAGGTTCCAAGTTCCAAGTTCCAAGTTGAAGAACAAGTGATCGAGGTGTTCACGACACGGCCGGACACGCTGTTCGGTGCGACGTACATGGTGCTGGCCCCGGAGCATGCGCTGGTGGAACGCATCACCACGCCGGAACAGCGTGCTGGTGTGACGGCCTATCAAGAAACGGCGACCCGCAAGAGCGACTTCGACCGCACCAACGACAAGAAGAAGTCGGGCGTCTTCACGGGGGCGGTTGCCGTCAACCCGGTGAACGGTGAGAAGATTCCCGTGTGGATCGCCGACTACGTTCTCGCCACCTACGGCACCGGGGCGATCATGGCCGTGCCGGGGCACGACGAGCGCGACTTCGAATTCGCCAAGCAGTTCGACTTGCCCGTCGTCACCGTCGTGACGCCGAACGAGAAGTGGCTGAAGGAGACCGGCAGCACGCTGAACGTCCTAAAGGAAGCGTACACCGATGACGGCGTGGCGGTGAACAGCGGGATGCTGAACGGCATGACCACGGAGGACGCGAAGCGCAGAATCACCGCGTGGCTGGTGGTGGAAGGGCGGGGCGAGGCGAAGGTGAACTACAAGCTGCGCGACTGGCTGTTCAGCCGGCAGCGGTATTGGGGCGAACCGTTCCCGATCTTGCACGAACTGGATGCCAACGGCAACCGCACCGGCACGAAGACCACCGTGCCGGTGAGCGATCTGCCCGTCACGCTGCCACAGATGGCCGACTTCAAACCGACTGGCTCGCCCGACGGCCCGCTGGCGAAGGCAACCGACTGGCTGACGGTGAAGCGGGATGGCACTTCGTACCGCCGCGAGACGAACACCATGCCGCAGTGGGCCGGCAGTTGCTGGTACTACCTGCGGTACATCGACCCGCAGAACCCGCAGGCGTTCGCCGACGCCGGCAAACTGAACCACTGGCTGCCGGTGGACCTGTACGTCGGCGGGGCCGAGCACGCCGTGCTGCACCTGCTTTACAGCCGTTTCTGGCACAAGGTGCTGTTCGACCGCGGGTATGTGAACTGCCGCGAGCCGTTCCACAAGCTGGTGAAACAGGGGATGATCCTGGGCGAAGACGGTCAGAAGATGGCGAAGTCGCGGGGCAACGTGATCAACCCGGACACGGTGGTTGAGCAGTACGGGGCGGACTCGCTGCGGCTGTTCGAGATGTTCATGGGCCCGCTCGAAGCCGTGAAACCGTGGAGCACGCAGGGCGTCGAGGGCGTGTATCGCTTTCTGGGGCGGGTGTGGCGGGTGTTCATCGACGACGCAGCCGAGACTGTGCAGTTGCACGCCACCGTTCAGGATGTGGAGCCGAGTAAGGACACGCTCCGCGAACTGCACCGATGCATCAAGAAGGTGAGCGAAGACACTGACGGAATGCGGTTCAACACGGCCATCAGCTCGATGATGGAGTTCACCAACTTCATGACCAAACAATCGGTGCGGCCGAAGGCGGTGCTGTCGCCGTTCGTGCTGCTGCTCGCGCCGTATGCCCCGCACGTCGCCGAGGAGTTGTGGGCGGCGCTGGGGAACACGACCACACTCGCCTACGAACCGTGGCCGAAGTTCGACCCGGCGTTGTGCAAGGCCGACGAGGTTGAAATCCCGGTGCAGGTGAACGGCAAGCTGAAGGCGAAGCTGATGCTGCCCGCCGAGACCGACAACGCCACCCTCGAAGCGGCGGCGATGGCGGACGACGGCGTGAAGGCGGCACTCGGCGGCAAGACGCCGAAGAAGGTGATCGTGGT
>JANNVG010001040.1:0-4629 GCA_031414395.1 Fimbriiglobus sp. | reverse complement strand
GTAGCCGGCCTCTGTGAGGCCGTTCTGATCCCGGCCTCACAGAGGCCGCCTACAGCGGAGCGTCACGTCCGCACGGTGAGCACCGGACACGGGGCGTGGCGGACGACGTGTTCGGCCACACTGCCGAGCAGCAGGTGCTTCAGCCCGCTCCGCCCGTGCGTGCCGACCACCAGCAGGTCGGCGTTCAACTCCTTCGCCGCCGCCACGATCTCCTCGGCCGCGTCGCCCAGCCGCACTTCGGTCGTCGGGTTCAACCGCCCGAGGTTCGTGGCGGCGATCAGATCGGCGAGCGACTGCCGGCCGGCGGCGGTCAGGTCGTCCACGTCGGCGGTGGCCACCGGCACGGGCATCATCATGTCGGGCAGCACGGCGGCCGGCTCCGGCACCACGTACAGGATGGTGAGCTGCGCCCCCAGTTTCTCGGCGAACTCGCCGGCGTACACCAGCGCGTGCTCGGCCGTGCCGCTCAGGTCGACCGGCACCAGGATGCGACGGATGGAGATCATGGAGAGTCCTCGTACTTGGTCGCGGAGAAGAACCGGACTAACCACAGAGGCACAGAGACACAGAGAAGACAAGAGGGAGTGTGAAAGCACAGAACTGTTTTTGGCTCTCTCTGTGTCTCTGTGCCTCTGTGGTTAGTCTTCTGAACTCTGTCATCCCTACGCCCGCACGCCGGCGGTGAACAGTTCCCGCAGACGTTTCGTGATCGGCCCTTGCTTGCCGCCGCCGATGCTCCGCTCGTCCACCTTCGTGACCGCGATCACTTCCGCCCCGGTGCCGGTCAGGAACATCTCATCGGCGATGTACACGTCGTGCCGCGTCAGGGTCGCTTCCTTGAACGGGATGCCGGCTTTCTCGGCCAGTTCGATGACGAAGTTCCGCGTGATGCCTTCCAGGATGCCGGCGTCCGGCGGGGGCGTCTTCAGCACGCCGTTCTTCACGATGAACAGGTTGTCGGCGGTACACTCGGCCACCTCGCCCTTGTGGTTGAGCATGACCGCCTCCAGGCACCCGGCCCGGATGGCCTCGATCTTGGCCAGGATGTTGTTCAGGTAGTTCAGGCTCTTCACCCGCGGGTTGGTGGCGTTCGGGTGGTTGCGGATGTAGCTCGACGTGATGACCTCCAGCCCGTTCTCGTACAACTCCGGCGGGTACAGGCTGATGTCGTCCACGATCACAATCACGACCGGCTCGCACCGCCGCGGGTCCAGCCCCAGGTTGCCCGCCCCGCGGGTGACCACCAGCCGGATGTACCCGTCCACCTTCTTGTTCTCGGCGACGGCGTTCTCCACCACCGTCATCATCTCGCCCGGACTCATCGGGATCGTCAGCATGATCGCCTTCGCCGACTCGTACAGCCGCTCGATGTGCTCCCGGTGCTTGAACACCTTCCCGGAGTAGATGCGGATGCCCTCGAAGATGCCGTCGCCGTACAGGAAGCCGTGGTCGTAGACGCTCACCTTGGCGTCGTGTTTGTCGAAGTACTTGCCGTTGATCCAGATCTTGTTCGACATGACGCGGTGGCTCCGGGAGCGGACAATGTTGTTTTAGCCGGGCGAAGCAGTGTTGTCTTCGCCGCGAGCAACGCGAGCGCCGGTCGCGGTTGGCGCTCGCGTTGCGCGCGGCGAACCGATGGTCGGCTACACTACCCACCATCCTCCCGCGGAGACACACATGCGCCGCACCGTGTTCGCGCTCCTGTTGCTCGCCACTCCGGTGTTCGCTCAGCCGTCCGCCACGCACTCAGTCAAGCTCGGCAAGCACACCTTCACTTTACCCAAAGGCTTCACCATCGAGCTGGTGGCCGAATCCCCGCAGGTGGACCGGCCGGTCACCGCCGCGTTCGACGACAAGGGCCGGCTGTACGTCGCCGATTCGAGCGGGTCGAACGCCAAGCCCGCCGACCAACTGAAGAACCCGACGCACCGCGTGGTGATGCTCGAAAGCACCAAGAAGGACGGCAAGTTCGATAAGAGTACCGTGTTCGCCGACAAGCTGTCGTTCCTGCAAGGCACCATGTGGCGGGACGGCTCGCTGTACGTCGCCACCCCGCCGACGATCCAGAAGTTGACCGACACCGACGGCGACGGCGTGGCCGACAAGCGGGAGGTGTGGTTCGACGGTGGGGTGCTCACCGGCTGTGCGAACGACGTTCACGGCCCGTACCCCGGACCCGACGGCCGCATCTACTGGACGAAAGGGGCGTTCGCCAAGCAGGAACTCACGCTCGGCAACGGCAAGAAGTTCGTCACCAAAGCGGCCCACATCTACAGTGCGAAACCAGACGGCTCTGACATCCGCGTGGAGATGACCGGCGGCATGGACAACCCCGTCGATGTCGCCTTCAACAGCGCCGGCGAGATGTTCTTCACCAGCACGTTCGTGATTCAGCCGTCGAACGGGTACCGCGACGGCATCATCCACAACACCTACGGCGCGGTGTACGGCAAGGATCATGAGGTGCTGAACGACCACCCGCGGGCCGATCCGGAGTTGGGCCGGGTGATGACGCACCTCGGCCCGGCGGCCCCGGCGGGTTTGCACTGCTACCGCGGAGCGCAGTTCGGCGACGATTACCGCGACAACCTGTTCGCCGCACAGTTCAACATGGCGAAGGTGAGCCGGCACGCCCTGAAGGAGAAGGGCAGCACCTACACGACGACCGATTCCGACTTCGTGACCTCCGACAACCGCGACTTTCACCCGACCGACGTGATCGAGGACATCGACGGCAGCCTGCTCATCGTGGACACTGGCGGGTGGTACAAGCTCTGCTGCCCGAGCAGCGTGATGGAGAAGAAGGACGTGCTCGGCGCGATCTACCGGGTGCGGAACCCAGAATGGCGTGGTGCCCGCGTCGAGCGGAACAAGCCGGACAATCAGAAGTTACGAAAGGAGCTGATCGATCAGCCTCCGCACCAGCGGCGACGGATGGCCGAGCGGATGGGCCGGGAAGGTGACGCATTCGACATCCCCAACCTGTTTCGCGCCCTCGCCGACGAGAAGAACGACGCGGTCCTCGACACCGCCCTCACCCGCGCGCTCATCGACATCGGCGACACGAAAGCGATGCGGGAAGGTCTGACGCACAAGTCCGACCGGGTGAAACGGGCGGCGGTGGTGGCCCTGGAACAGATGCCCGACGGCAAGCTGACGCCCGAGGACGTGCTGCCGTTTCTGGAATCGGCCGATGCCGGCCTGCGAAACTCGGCCTGGTGGGTGGTCGGCCGGCACCCGTTCTGGGGGCACACGCTGGTCAGCCCGTTCTGCGTGCTACTCGGGCAGGAGACGGACATGTCGCCGGCCGAGTTCGAGACGGCCGCGAAGCGGATGGCCCCGTTCCTGCTCGACGCCGACGTGCGGAAGTTCGTGGCCGTCGGCCCGGCCTCGCCGCTCAAGCTGCGGGCGATGGCGGTGGCCAAGTGGACCGAACTGCCGGCCGATTACGCCGAACTGCTGGCCAACGGGTTGAACGACGGCAACGCGGAATGGGTGCGTTCGGCCCTCGCCACCCTGCGGGCGGTGAAGCCGAACGCCCTGCCGGAGAAGGTGTCGAAGGCGCTCGGCACGCTCGCCGCGGACGCCAAGCAGCCGTCCGACGTGCGGCTGAGCGCGGTCGCGGTACTCCCCGCGACGATGACCGACGACCTGTTCGCGCTGGCCGTTACCCACCTGAATAAGGAGAAGCCCACAACGGTGCGCGCCACGGCGGCGGAGGTGCTGGCCAAAGCCACGCTCACGCCCGAGCAATTCACCGCCATCGCCGCGGCCATCCCCACCGCTTCGCCACTCGACTTCGACAAACTGCTGGCGGTGTTCAACACGAGCCGCGACCGCAAGGGAGCGGAAGATGAAGCCGTCGGGCGGGCGCTCGTGAAGTCGCTGAGCGAGCCGAAGGTGCGGACTGCGATACGGACCGAGCAGGTGAAGCCGATCCTGAGCAAGTACCCGAAGGCGGTGCAGGCGGAAGCGGACAAGCTGTACAAGTTGCTCGACTCCGACCGCGCCGAGATGACGACCAAGCTCGAAACCATCCTGAAGGACACCCAGCCGGGCGACGTGCGGAAGGGGCAGGCGGTGTTCAACTCGGCGAAGGCGGCGTGTGCGGCGTGTCACAAGATCGCTTACGTCGGCGGGCAGATCGGCCCCGACCTGACGAAGATCGGCAGCATCCGCAGCGAGAAGGATTTACTGGAAGCGATTGTGTTCCCGAGTGCCAGCTTCGTGCGGAGCTACGAGCCGGTGAAGGTGGAAACGAAGGACGGCCGCAGCTTTAACGGCATCCTGAAGGCGGACCGGACGGACGAAGTGGTGCTGACGGTGAGCGCCACGGAAGAAGTGCGAATCGCTCGCAAGGACATCGACGAGCTGAAGCCCAGCACGGTGAGCGTCATGCCCGCGGGGTTGGACCAACAGTTGACGAAGCAGGAGTTGGCCGATTTAGTAGCGTTCTTGAAGAGCTTGAAGTGAAATGGCGAGCCGGGGGCGTGAGCGCTGACAGTTCACCGCATTCTTGGGGTTGACACGCTGGGTGTGTTTGGCTCCGCTGGGGCTTTCCTGGCGGACCCATGACACCAGCCACGACCCTGCTCGATGCCGCCCCGACCCTGTTCCCCGATCTGGATC
>JANNVG010001039.1:0-3833 GCA_031414395.1 Fimbriiglobus sp. | reverse complement strand
GCCAAGCAGCGGGTGCTGATCCACTGCCGCACGAGCGGCATCGACAGCCGCTGCCGCCCGCTGGTGGAAGTGTTCGCGGCCGACGGCAAGCGGCTGGGCGGCAACCGCAACGACAAGGAGAACGACGCCCTGGCCGACGTGACCCTGCCGGCCGACGGCGAGTACCTGGTGCGGGTGTGCGAGTTCGCCTACCAGAGCGGCAGCGCGGAACACTTCTACCGATTGACCGTTTCGACCGGCCCGTGGATCGACGCCGTGTTCCCGAACGTGGTCAACCCCGGCAAGCCGACGCCGGTGACGGTGTACGGCCGCAACCTGCCCGGCGGCAAGCCGGTGGCCGGCACGCCGTTCGAGTCGGTGAGCGTGACCGTCAGCCCGCCGGCCGACGCCGCCCGCGACAAGCTGGCCTACCGCGAGGTGGTCGCCCCCCCGCAAGCCCTGCAAGACGGCTTCGAGTACCGCCTGCCCGGCTCCATCAACGCCGTGCCCGTGTTCTTCACCGACGCCACCATTCACATCGAGAAAGACGCCGGCAACGACAAGCCGGATGCGGCCGAAGCCATCGCCGTGCCGTGCGACGTGACCGGCACCATCGGCAAGCGGTACGACAAAGACTGGTTCGGCTTCGACGCCAAGAAGGGCGACGTGCTCCACTTCGAGCTGTTCGCCGACCGCCTCGGCTCGGGCATGGACACCTTCTATGTGGTGAAGGCGGTGGCCAACATGGGCGACGTGGTGGCCGAACAGGACGACGACCCGGATTCGCTGCACCCGCAGACGTTCTTCACCCGCAGCGGCGACCCGGCGGCGGCCAAGTTCACCGCCCCCGCCGACGGGAAATTTGTGGTGCTGGTGGGCAGCCGCGAGGCGAACGTGAACTACGGCCCGCGGTGCAGCTACCGCCTGCGGGTGAGCAAGCCGGCGCCCGACTTCCGCGCGGTGGTGATGCCCAAGAGCCGCGACCTGAGCGGCGCCAGCCTGGGGTACGCCGGCGGGCAACTGGCGATGGACGTGTTCATCGACCGCCGCGACGGGTTCACCGGCCCGGTGACGGCCACCGCCGAAGGGCTGCCGGCCGGCGTGACCGCCAAACCCACCGTCATCGGCACCGGCCAGCGGTGGGGCACGCTCGTGCTGACCGTGGCCGACGGGGTCGCCGCGTTCACCGGGGCCATCCGGGTGAAGTGTTCGGCCACCATCGCCGACAAGCCGGTGGCGCACGACGCCCGCACGGCGTCGATCACGTGGAGCGTGCAGGCGAACAACAACACCCCCACCATCACCCGCCTGGACCGCGACTTCATCCTGGCCGTGCGGCCGGAGAAGGCGCCGATGCGGGTGGCCGTGGACCTGCCCGGCGTGAAAGTGAAGACGAAAGACAAGGACGGAAAGGAGGTGGAAATCGCCGCGGTGTTCCCGCTGTTCGTCAAGCCGGGCGACAAGATCGTGGTGCCGGTGAAGGTGGCGTGGCAGGGCGGGGAGGCGCGGGCCAACCCGGTGAACGTGCGGTTCGAGGCCACCCAGCCGAACACCGCCCTGGCCGCGTTGGGGGTGCAAGGCGGCGGCGGCGGCAACAACAACCCGAACATGACCATCCCGAAGGACAAGGGCGACGGCAGCCTGACGGTGGACGTGCGGCCGACCGCCACGCCGGGCGTGTACAGCATCCACCTGCAAGCCGACACGCTGGTGTCGTTCCTCCGCGACCCGACCCAGAAGGACAAGAAGTCGAACGCGGTGGTGCAGGCGTTCGCCGAGCCGATCACGGTGACGGTGCTGCCGACCTCGCTGGGCAAGTTCACCGTCACGCCCCCTGCTAACAACCAGTTGAAAGCCGGCACTACGGCCGAGCTGCTGGTGAAGGTGGAGCGACAGGCCGACTACACCGGCGAGTACGCCATTAAGGTGGTGCTGCCGGCCGACGTGAAGGGCGTGACAGTGAAGGACGCCGTGCTGCCCGCCGGCAAGGACGAAGTGGCCATCCCGTTCACCGTGGCGGCCGACGTGAAGGACGCCGGCGTGCAGGCCACCATCACCGCCACCGCCACCGTGCATGGCAAGTTCCCGATCACGCACGAGGTGAAGGTGCAGAACCTCCGCACCGTGCCGGAGACGAAGAAGAAGTAGACGGAGACTAAACATTCCGAGGGCACGCGGATGACGCGGATGACGCGGATCAACGCGGATCGGAACAGAAAAGAGTGAATGAGGAAACCAGGAAGGCAGGAACAGCAGAGTTCTGAATTCTTCTCCTGCCTTCCTGCCTTCCTCATTGAATTCTGTGTTAATCCGCGTCATCCGCGTGCCCTCTTCCTCATCTTGACCACCCCCGAGACCTCTCCGATGCCTCGATACGTTCTTGCCTTGCTCCTGTTCCCGGCCGTGCTGCTCGCCGACGAGCCGAAGGACACCAAGAAGCCGCCGCCCAAGCCGCTCCCCATCGCCGAGTTGAAACGCACCGACGCGGTCAGCTTCGAGAAGGAAATCCTGCCCCTGTTCGCGGCCAAGTGCCAGGCGTGCCACGCCGGCAAGATCACCGAGGGCAAGCTCGACCTGAGCACCTACGCCGGCATGATGAAGGGCGGGGCGACCACCGGCGGCGTCCTCTCCGCCGGCAAGTCGGCCGACAGCTCGCTCTTCCTGCGGTCAAGCCATCAGAAGGCGCCGATCATGCCGCCGAAGAACGAGGGCGACCCGCTCTCCCCGCAGGAACTGGCCCTGCTGAAACTGTGGATCGACCAGGGGGCGAAGCCGCCGGCGGTGGACGTGAAGATCGTCCGCAAAGTCACTCTCTCCCTGCCGCCGGTGCTCGTCAAGCCGGTGCGGGCCGTCGCCATCAGCCCGGACAAAGCCGTCGTCGCCGCCGGCCGCGGCAACCAGGTTCACCTGTTCGACGCCAAGACGGGCGAGTTCAAAGTGACCCTCACCGACCCGGACCTGAAGACGAGCGACGGCAAGGCCGCCACCGCCGCCCACATCTCGCTCGTCGAAGCGATGGCGTACAGCCCGGACGGCAAGACGCTGGCCACCGGCAGCTTCCAGGAACTCACCCTGTGGGACACCGACACGGGCAAGCCGAAGGCCCGCGTGGGCGGGTTCGCGGATCGCGTGGTGGCCATCGCGTATGCCCCGGACGGGAAGATGTTCGCTACCGGCGGCGGTGCCCCGACCGAAGACGGCGAGGTGAAGCTGTTCGACGCGGCCGGCAAGCTCATCACCGAAGTGAAGAACGCCCACTCGGATCAGGTGTTCGGCGTCGCCTTCTCGCCCGACGGCAAGCTGCTGGCGAGCGGCGGGGCGGACAAGTTCGTGAAGGTGTTCGAGGTGCCGGCGGGAAAGCTGGTGAAGAGCTTCGAGGGGCACACGAACCACGTGCTGGACGTGGGCTGGACGGCCGACGGCAAGAAGCTGGTGAGCTGCGGGGCCGACGCCGACAAGATGGTGAAGGTGTGGGACTACGAGAAGGGGGAGAAGCTCCGCGACGTGAACGCCCACAAGAACCAGGCGACGCGGCTGGTGTTCGTGCCGAAGACGGCCAACTTCATCACCTGCGGGGGCGACGGCGGCAGCACGCAGTGGAGCGCCGACAACGGCAACAACATGCGGGCGTTCCCCGGCGCGAAGGACTTCCTGTACGCGGTGGCGGTGAGCACCGACGGGAAGATCGTGGCCCACGGCGGGGAGGAGGGCGTCGTGCGGCTGTACAACGGCGACACCGGCACGCTGATCAAGGAGCTGCTGCCCGCCGGCGAAGCGGCGAAGAAGGTGGACCCGCCGAAGAAGTGACCGGATTGGCGAACGGCGCGACGTGAGTCCGCCGGTTCATTCCAACC
>JANNVG010001038.1:0-3605 GCA_031414395.1 Fimbriiglobus sp. | reverse complement strand
CGCTCGCGGTCGCTGCCGAACAGCAGGTCGATGGCCGGGATGTGGTCCACGAACTCGTACCGCTCGGAGCGCCATTTGAAAGCGTCGCCGAGCAGTTCGCGGAAGGCACACAACACCGCCAGCCCAGTGCGGACTGGGCGGAACTCGTCGTAGTCGTCGATCACGATCAGGCACCCGCCGCACGTCTGCCCGGCGTGCTTCTGAAACATCGGGCGGAAGGTGGCGGGCAGGAATACCACCCCCGGCACCTCCGCCGCCCGCAACCGCTCGACCGCCCGACGAGGCGACAATCCGGGGAATCCGACGTACTCGAACGGGCGGGTCGTCCCGCGGCCCTCGCTCAGGTTCGTCCCTTCGATCAGGCACATTCCGGGGTACACGTGGGCCGTTTTCGCACTCGGCATGTTCGGCGAAGGCGGCACCGCGAAGTCGGTGGGGTGGAGCAGGAACACGCCCTCCTCTCGGGTGGCGTGGCAGGGGAGGACGGTCAGATCAACCGTCGGCACCCGCTCCGCTTGATAGAGCTTGGCCAGCTCGCCCATCGTCATGCCGTGGCGGGTGCAAATCGGGTGCGGGCCGACGAAGCTCTCGAAGCCGGGGTGAACCGTCGGCCCTTCGACGTCGTTCAGGCCGAGTGGGTTCGGCCGGTCGAGGACGATCACGGGCAGACCGACCGCGGCGCACGACTCCAAGCAGTAGAGCATCGTCGCCTGGAACGTGTAGTACCGGCTGCCCACGTCCACGAGGTCAATCACCAGCACATCCAGCCCGTCGAGCATGGCCGGCGTCGGCTTCAGGCTGTCAAACGTGTCGCCGTACAGGGAGTGGACGCGGATCGCCCCCTCACCCCCGCCCGCGACGGGAATCAGGTCCTGCGCTTCGCCTGAAATGCCATGTTCTGGGCCGAACAGGGCGACGAGGTTCACCCGTTCGGCGAACAACTCCGCCGCCGAGCGGAAGTGGGTGTCGAGGGCGGCCGGGTGCGTGACGAGGCCGACCCGCTTGCCGCGGAGCGGGGCGAAGTCGGCCTTCCGCAGCGCGTCCAGTCCGGTTGACATCGTGTTCCACTCGCTGCGCGAGTGACTCCTGAATCCGCTCGCGGAGCGAGCAGAGCACTTTCACTTCTCCCCGGTTCCCCGCGCCTTGGCGTTCTTCACATGCTTGTCGAACCACTCGATCTGTTCGGCCAGCACGTGCCCGATGCTCTCGCGGGCGGCGTACCCGTGGTCCTCGTGCGGCAGCAGCACCAGCCGCACGGTGCCGCCGTTGCCCCGAACCGCTTGATACATGCGTTCACTCTGCACCGGGAACGTGCCGGGGTTGCTGTCGGCCTGCCCGTGGATGAGCAGGAGCGGCTCGTTCACCTTCTGGGCGTTGTTGAACGGCGACATCTTCGCGTACACCTCCGGCGCTTCCCAGAACGTCCGCCGCTCGTTCTGGAAGCCGAACGGGGTGAGGGTGCGGTTGTACGCCCCGCTGCGGGCGATGCCGGCGCGGAACAGGTCGCAGTGGGCGATCAGGTTGGCCGTCATGAACGCCCCGTAGCTGTGCCCGCCCACGCCGACGCGGGTGCGGTCCACCGGCCCCACCTCGCACGCCTTGTCGATGGCCGCCTCTGCAGTGGTGACCAGTTGCTCGATGAAGTTGTCGTTGGCCGATTCGGGCTTGCCGACGATGGGCATACTCACCTCGTCCATCACCGCGTAGCCCTGGGTGAGGAAGAACATGTGCGAGTACCCGCCTAGCGTGGTGAAGCGGTTCGGCGAACCGGACACCTGCCCGGCGGTAGCGGCGTCGTTGAACTCCTTCGGGTAGGCCCAGAACACCGTCGGCAGCTTCTCGCCGTCCTTCACGCCCGGCGGGGTGTACAGGGTGAACGAGATCTCCACGCCGTCCTTCCGCTTGGTCGTCACCAGTTGCTTCTTCACCTTGCGAAGGTCTGGGAAAGGGTCTTTGTTGTCGGTCAGCTTCACCTCCTTGTCGCCGGTCTTCAGGAAGTAGTTCGGCGGGTCGGTCGGCGATTCGCGGCGGACGAGGAACGTGTTCGTCTCGAAGTCGAGGACGGAGACGACGGATTCGTACACCCCATCGCGGCACTGGAACAGCGTCTTGGATTGCTTTGACTCGGGCTGGTACGTCGTCAACTTCGGGAACTCGCCCTTCGGCGTCGCCCCGCTCGACGACAAGTAGAGTTGCCCGTCTTTCACCAGGACCACCCGCTGACCATCCGGCAGCGGCATCGTGAGCGGCGTGCCGGGGTCGTTGTAACGGTCGTTGATGGAGCGGTCGAACAGGGCCAAAGGCTTGGAGTCGCTGCCCGGTTCGACCACCACCGTGCGCGTCCACTTCCGTTCGCGGTCGAAGTCGGTGACGAGCCAGTTGCCCGCCCGGAAGAAGCTCACCCCGCCGAAGCGGTGTTCGGTCTTGTACGCCGACTTCGGCTTGCCGGTGAACGGGGCGTTGTGGGTGAACAGTTCGTCGCGGTGCGGCACTTTCTTCTTCGGGTCGCCGTCGTCCAGAGCTTCCACCCACACCAAGTCATCGGCTTCGCCGACCACCCAGCGGATCCCCCGTGGGCCGGTCGGTACACCCTCGATCGGCACCTTGTCTTGCAGCGGGGCATCGACGACGGTGTACACCGACTTGCCGCCACGGTCGATCACCTCCACCACCTTCGGGAACGCCGAGTACGGGTGCAGGTACGAGAACGGCTTCTTGAGCCGCGTGACGAGCAGGTGCTTCGTCGTCGGCGACGGTGACGCGCCGGTGTAGATGGCCGGCTCGCCGATTTTGGTGAGGGTGCCGTCGAGCTTCACCACCGCCAGTTGCGACGTGCAATAGTGCTCGAACAGTACCTCGTCGTGCGCGCTGGTCAGCATGTCCTGATACGTTCGCACCGGGGCCGCCTTGCCGCTGCTCTCCTGGACCACCGGGCCGACCGGCGCGGTCGGCGCTACCGGCGCTTTGCCCCGCTTCTCGGGAATCTGTTGCACCAGCAGTTCGGAATTGCTCAGCCACTGCACGGAGTCGCCGATGGCGTCGTTCAGCCGCACCCCCTTCACCTCGCTCACGCTGCCGTCCGCCACCGTGCCCACCCACAGGCCGATGCCGTCGGCCGACGTGACGGAGATGAAGAACCGTTTGCCGTCGTCCGACCAGCCCGGCGACGACACCTTCCCGGCCGGCAGCTTCACGCTCACCTTGCTCTGATCGGCGAGCTTCATGAAGGTGATGCCGGTCACGCTCCACGGTGCCGGCGGCTGCGGGCGGGCCGGGCCGTTAGTCTTCGGGTTGATCCGAACGCCGGCCAGCCGCAGCATCGGTTCGGACACCTCCGCGATACTCGGGTAGCGAGCCGACGTGACGAGCGCGATGCAGTCCCGCGTGGGGGAGACCGACACGGCCGGGAACGCCGGCGCGTCGAGCACGTCGGCGACCACCTGCGGCGGCTTCCGGTACGCGGACTGGGCGGAGGCGGTCGCGTCGAGCATGAGCAGGGCGAAGAGGGGAACGAGCGAATGTCGCATTTGTCACTCCCGGGTGTGGGAGTTAGGTTACGAGCCGCGACCGCCAGGGAGCGGGTTCCATTTTCCGCTCCCTGGCGG
>JANNVG010001037.1:0-1681 GCA_031414395.1 Fimbriiglobus sp. | reverse complement strand
CCGCCAGGGAGCGGGAATTGACACACCAGCTCCCTTGCGGTCGCGGCTCGCCAGCTACGCCAGCACCTTCTGGATCACCTCGCCGGCCACGTCGGTCAGGCGGAAGTCGCGGCCCTGGAACTTGCTCGTCAGCTTCAGGTGGTCGATGCCGAGCAGGTGCAGCATGGTGGCGTGCAGGTCGTTGATGTGAACCTTGTCCTCGACCGCGTTGTACCCGAACTCGTCCGTCGCCCCGTAGCTCATGCCACCCTTCACCCCGCCGCCGGCCATCCACACGCTGAACCCGGCGATGTGGTGGTCCCGCCCGTTCCCCTGGGCCATCGGCGTGCGGCCGAACTCGGTGCCGAACACCACCAGAGTGTCCTTCAGCATGTCCCGCTGCTTCAGGTCGGCGAGCAGTGCCGCCACGCCCTGATCCACCTCCTTCGCCGTGCCGGCGCTGTGGTCCTTCACCGCCCCGTGGTGGTCCCAGTCGCGGTGATAAAGCTGGATGAACCGCACGCCCCGCTCGGCCAGCCGGCGGGCCATCAGGCAGTTGGACGCGAACGACCCGTCGCCCCCTTTGGTGCCGTAGAGGTCGAGCGTCTTCTTGTCCTCTTTGGCGAAGTCGGTCAACTCGGGCAGGCCCGTCTGCATCTGGAACGCCAACTCGTACTGACTGATCCGCGTGGCGATCTCGGGGTCGTCCACCGCCTCGGCTTCCAGCTTGTTCAGCTTGCTGACGGCGTCGATCACGTCCCGCTGCTGGTCCTTGTTCACCCCGCCGGGGGAGCGGGCGTGCAGCACCGGGTCGCCCTGCCCGCGGAAGTGAACCCCCTGGTACTTCCCCGGAAGAAAGCCGCTGTGCCACTGCCGCGCGGCAATCGGCTGGCTCTGCCCGAACTTGCCGGTGCTCACCATCACCACGAAGCCGGGCAAATCCTTCGACTCGCTGCCCAGGCCGTACCACAGCCACGAGCCGGCGCTCGGCCGGCCGGCGATCATGGTGCCGGTGTTCATGAGCGTGTGCGCCGGGTCGTGGTTGATGGCGTCGCCGTGCAGACTGCGGATGACGCACATGTCGTCGGCGCAGCTCTCGCCGAGCTTCGGGAAAATGCTGCTGAACTCCAACCCCGACTTGCCCCACTTCTTAAACTCGTGCTGCGGGGCGAAGCAGTTCAACTTCGACCCTTGAAGCTGCGCGATCTGCTTGCCCTTGGTGAACGACTCGGGCATCGGCTTGCCGTGCATCTCGGCCAGCTTCGGCTTCGGGTCGAACGTCTCCAGGTGCGTCATGCCGCCGGCCATGTACAGCCAGATCACCCGCTTGGCTTTGGGCACGTGGTGCAGCGGACTGACCGCGCCGAGTGACAACGGCTTGTCAGCGGCACGGGCGGAACCGAACAGCAGCGAGCCGAGGGCGGCGGAGCCGACGCCGTGGGCGGTGCGGCCGAGGAACGCGCGGCGGGAGGAGGGATGCACGATTGGTTCTCAGGAAGAGGGCACGCGGATGACGCGGATGTCAGCGCGGAGGAACGCGGATCAGAGAAGAGAATTCACCGCCGAGGGCACATGAGGGCACGAGAGACAAGCAGGAGAAGAGTTCGGCGGAGAATGCACTCGAAACTCTTATCTCTCTCATGTGTCCTCTCGTGCCCTCGGCGGTGAAAAAATCATCCCTCTGATCCTGTCTTCATCCGCG
>JANNVG010001036.1:0-3634 GCA_031414395.1 Fimbriiglobus sp. | reverse complement strand
CCCCCCCCCCCCCCGGTGGTATCATCACCCCATCCGCCGGTCTCCCCTCTCGCTCGGTGACACCCATGCGTCAGTCGCTTTCTGTCGGCGTGTGCCTGCTCCTCGCGGGTGCGGTGTTCGCGCAACCCAAGCCGCCCGCCTTGCCGCCCACTTCCCCCACGCTCACCACGCTCGCCAACCTGGGTGGCAAGCCGGGGGCGACAATCGATGTGACCCTGTCCGGCACGAACCTGACCGATGTGACGCAGGTGTGGACCTCGTTCGGCGGCAAGGCGACGGTGCCGGACGGCCAGAAGGACGCGACCAAGTTGACCGCCAAGATCGAGATCCCGGCGACCACACCGAGCGGGTTTCACACCCTCCGCGTGGCGACGAAAGGCGGGGTGTCGGCGGCCCGGCCGTTCATCGTGGACGAGTTGGCCGAGGTGGCGGAGAAGGACAATAACAAGAAGGCGGCCCCGCAGGCGATCACCGCACCGTGTGTCGTCGTCGGCACCGCGACGGCCGAAGTGAGCGACTTCTACAAGGTGGCGGTGAAGGCCGGTGAGCCGATCACCTTCGAGGTGCTCGCCCGGCGGATCGGCTCGCCGTGCGACCCGGTGATTCTGCTGCACGACGCGGCGGGCAAGGAACTGTTCGGCCTGTACGCCGACGACAGTCCGGGGCTTCAAGGCGACGCCCGACTGACGCACACGTTTCCCACCGCCGGTGAGGTGATTGTCGAAGTGCGTGACACCACCTACCGCGGCGGGGCCGACTTCGCGTACCGCTTTCGGGCGGGCAACTTCCCGTGCGCGACGACCGCGTTCCCGTTGGCCGTGCAGGTCGGGCAGACGGCGCCGGTCGGGTTCGCCGGGCCTGGTTTGGAAGGCGTCAAGCCGGTGTCGTTGAAGGGAGACGGCGACGTGATGTACGCCACCCCGAAGCGCGACATCGGGTCGGGCGGGTGGCCGGTGCCGGTGCGGGTGAACGCGAACCCGGAAGGCGTCGAGGCGGAGCCGAACAACACCGCGGACAAGGCGAACCCGCTGCCCGTGCCCGGTGGCGTGTCGGCGCGGTTCGGCGAGAAGGGCGACGTGGACCACTTCAAGATTGCCGCCAAGAAGGGGCAGAAGCTGGCGGTGATGGCGCTCACGTTCGAGGTGAACTCGCCGGCCGAGGTGTACGTGCGGGTGCTCGACGCGAAGGGGGCCGAGGTGGTGAAATCGACCCCCACGCAGGTGGGCACGCGGGTCGAGTTCACCGCCGCCGCCGACGGTGACTACACCATCGCCTGTGAACACACGAACTACCTGTTCGGCCCGAACGAGGTGTACCACCTGAGTGTGAAGCCGGTGGCGGCCGACTTCGCCGTGGGGGTGGCGTTCGACCGTGCCGTCGTGCCGGCCGGCGGCGTCGGGCTGGTGCCCATCACCGCGTTCACCAAACTGAACGGCTTCGCCGGCCCGGTCGAGGTCGAGTTCACCTCACCGACCGTTAGCGGGAAAGTGACCCTCCCGGCCGCGGCCAACCCGCTGCCGGCCACTCCGCTCTACCTGCCGCTGGTGGTGAAGCCGGGCACCGCGCCAGGACTAGTGGTCGGCAAGTTGACGGCGAAGGGCAAGATCGATGGCGCCGACGTGACCAAGACCCTCGACCTGATCGACGCCGTGAAGGTCGGGCTGGCGACGATGCCGACCCCGCCGCGGGAGGTGACGACGCAGTTCGCCGTGGCCATTGTGCCCGAACCGCCGTTCAGCCTGGAACTGAAGCTCGACGCGGCGGAGGTGGCGAAGGGCGGCACGCTGAAGGGCAAGGTGATCGCCAAGCGGGGCGACAAGTTCGACGCCGAAATCGCCGTGGCCGCGGTCAGCGTGCCGGCAACCGTCGCACCCAAGTTCGTGCCGATCAAGAAGGGGGAGAACGAGGCGGTGGTCGAGTTTAGCGTGCCGGCGACGGTCGCGGTCGGCCCGACGGTGTTCGTGATTCAGGGCACGGCGAAGGTGAACAACAAGGACGTGGTCGTGGTGGCCGTGCCGGTGAGCGTGACCGTGAACGAACCGAAGAAGTAGGTGCCCCGCATGGCGAAGCAATTCAGGTGCCCCGCATGGCGAAGCAATTCGACGCCACGCTGAACTCTCTGCTCGACGCCCACCTCGCGGAGTGGGCGGCGTACCTGGCCGCGCGGGTGGGCATTCCGCCCGGCAGTGCGACGGCCGAAGAGACCGACCTGTCGCTGACCGTTCAGGCCGACAAGGTGTTTCGCATCCACGGCCCCACTCCCGCCCTCGTGCATCTGGAGTTGGAGTCGTCGTCGCACCTGGGCATCCCGGTTGATCTGCTCCGGTACAACGTGCTGCTGCACCACAGCACCGGGCTGCCGGTTCACAGCGTGCTGATGCTGCTGCGCCCGCGGGCGAACGCGAGCGATCAGAACGGGGTGTATGCGGCGGGCGGGGCCGACGGCACGCCCTACCTGACCTTCCGCTATCACGTCATCCGCGTGTGGGAGGAGCGGTTCGACTCGTTCCTCGCAGCGGGCCTCGGCCTGGCTCCGCTGGCCGTGTTGACCGACGAAGCCGCCGCCGACTTGCCCGCCGCGTTCGGCCGATTCGTGGATCGGTTGCAACAGCCGGACGTGCCGACCGCCCTCGCCCGCGATCTGCTCGGCTCGTCGTACACGCTGTTCGGCCTGCGGTACAATGCCCAGCAGATCAGCGACCTGTTCCGGAGGTTGAGTATGACCCTCGAAGACTCCTCGACGTACCAACTGATTTTTCAGAAGGGGATGGACAAGGGGCGGGCCGAGGCGAAAGTGAACGGCGCTGTGGCCGTGTTGCTTCGGCAGGGGCGGCGGCGGTTTTCCATTGCCCCGCCGGACGTCGAGCAGCGGTTGAAGGCGGTGAACGACGTGGACCGCCTCGAGCGGATGGCCGATCGGATGTTCGACGCCGCCGACTGGGACGACCTGCTGTCCACCCCGTGAGCCGTCACTCGGCCGGTTCGCCGCACACTTCGTTCGCGGCCGGTGCCACCTCGTTCAGCCACCGCCGCAGGTACGCGGCCAGCACCTCCTGCTCGTCCGACTCGAGCGGGGGCAGCGAGTCGGCCGCCTCCTGGAAGCGGGTGGCGGTGGCCGCGTCGATCACCTTCCGCCCCTTCTGTGTCAAAAACACCATCACCCCGCGGCGGTCGGTCGGGTCCGGCCCGCGGTCCACCAGCCCCGCCGCTTCCAACTTGTCCAGCCGGCTCGTCATGCCGCCACTCGACAGCATCACCGATTGCAACAACTGCCCCGGCGTCAGCCCGCCCTTCTTCCCCGCCCGCCGGAGGGTGCCGAGGATGTCGAACTGGCCGAGCGACAAGTTGTGCTTGCTCAGGGCGACATCGACACTCCGCTCCAGGTGCTTGGCCAGCACGATCACCCGCCCGACCACCCCGAGTGGGCCGGGGTCCAGGTCCGGGCGGGTGGCGCGCCAGGCGTCGATGAGGTCGTCCACCGGATCGAGGTCGTCGGACACGCCCGCCCCCCAGATGTCTTGCGCGTGAGAAACTTGACGGTGAGATTGTATCGCCGTACCGTACCCGAGCAACCGTGCCGAACCACGAGCCGCGACCGCCAGGGAGCGGGTTGGCCTCTCCCGCTCCCTGGCGG
>JANNVG010001035.1:0-7428 GCA_031414395.1 Fimbriiglobus sp. | reverse complement strand
CCGGCACCCGCACGAACGGCCCGACCGGCACAGACTGCCCGGTCGGGCCGTTCGGCTTTCCTGGGCGGTTGTTGCGACCGCCCCGGCCGGCCGGTAGCATGGACACAATGCTGACCAAGCGCATCATCCCGTGCCTAGACGTGGACCGGGGCCGGGTGGTGAAGGGTACCAACTTCGTCGGCCTGCGGGACGCCGGCGACCCGGTCGAAGTGGCCAAACGGTACGAGGCCGAAGGCGCCGACGAGCTGGTGTTCCTCGACATCTCGGCCAGCCACGAGGGGCGGGAAATCCTGCGGGACGTGGTGAACAAGGTGGCCGAGTGCGTGTTCATGCCGCTCACCGTGGGCGGCGGCATTCGCACCCTCGACGACGCCACGCGGCTCATCCAGGCCGGGGCGGAGAAGATCAGCCTGAACACGGCGGCGGTGCAGAACCCGGACCTGATCCGCGAGGTGTCTGGCAAGTTCGGGGCGTGCGCCACGGTGGTGAACATCGACCCGCGGCGGCGGGCGAGACAGGGGACAGGGGACAGGGGACAGGGGACAATCCGGACGCAGGAGATAGGAGTCGGGAGTCAGATCGGCGTGGGTGCAGATTCTTCCCCCTTGTCTCCTGTCTCCTGTCTCCTGTCCCCTGAGTATGAAGTGTTCATCCACGGCGGGCGCACCCCGACCGGGCTGGAGCCGGTGGCGTGGGCGAAGCGGGCGGAGGAGCTGGGGGCGGGCGAGATCGTGCTGACCAGCATGGACGCCGACGGCACGAACGCCGGGTACGACTTGCACATCACCCGGGCAGTGTCCGCGGCGGTGGGCATCCCGGTGGTGGCGAGCGGCGGGGCCGGCACCCCGCAGCACATGGCCGACGCCATCGCCGCCGGCGCCGACGCGGTCCTCGCCGCCGGCATGTTTCACTTCGGCAAGTACACCATCCCGCAGGCGAAGCGCGAACTGGCCGCGCTGGGGGTGGCCGTCAGGATTGTGTAGGGCGGGCCGCCGTTCGCCGACAGGCGAACAAGCCCCGCCATCTGTCCTTCGGTAAACTGGTTGGCGGCGGGGCTCGCGGTCCTGCGGACCTGCTCGGCCCGCCGTACAATGCCCCCGCACGTCCACACTCACCCCGAGGGGTTCCCCGTGTCCGACCAGCCCACCCTGCCGGCCAAAGTCGTCAAACCGCTGCCGCCCGACATGGCCAAGCCGGGCCGAGTGGTCACCCCCGTGGCGGCCGTCGCGGCGCCCGTGAAGCCGGTGGCCGTCTCCCCTGCCCCGGCCCCGGTCAAGGCCGTCTCCCCGCCGCCCCCGCCGGCCATCCTGTCCGGCGGCGGGGCGTCGTTCATCAGCCCGTACCCGATCAACGGCCCGGACGGTTTGTCCCTGGCCGACGCGGTGCCGGGCGAGCCGCCGGTGAACCAACTGTTCCGCACGGTCCTCAAGCACAAGGGGTCCGACCTGCACCTGAAGGCCGGGCTGTCGGGGGCCATGCGGCTGCGGGGCGTCATCCAGAAGATGCAGACGAAGGCGATCAGCCAGGACGACATGGAGAAGCTGCTCTTCCCCATCATGAACGAGAAGCAGCGGAAGGTGCTCGACGAGACGGGCGGGGCCGACTTCGCGCACGTGGTGGGGAACGACGAGTGCCGCTACCGGGTGAACGTCCTGAAGCAGCGGGGCAAGCTGGCCCTGGTGGCCCGCCTGGTGAACACCTCCATCCCGAACTTCGAGAACCTGGGGCTGCCGCCCACCATCGAGAAGCTGTGCCACTTCGAGCAGGGGCTGGTCATCCTGGCCGGGGTGACGGGGTCGGGCAAGAGCACCACCATCGCGTCCATGCTGGAGTACATGAACCAGCGGGAGGCGCTGCACATCCTGACCATCGAAGACCCGATCGAGTTCGTCTTCCAAGACAAGATGAGCATCATCAACCAGCGGGAGGTGTTCCTGGACGTGTGCGACTGGCACACGGCCCTGAAGCACGCCGTGCGGGAAGACCCGGACATCATCCTGGTGGGCGAGATGCGCGACCAGGAGACGTTCGAGGCCGGGGTGCACGCGGCCGAGACCGGGCACGTGGTGTTCGGGACGATTCACGCCAGCACGGCGGCCAGCACCATCAGCCGCATCCTGGACCTGTTCCCGCCGGTGCAGCACCACGCCATCCGCCAGACGCTCGGGTTCAACCTGAAGGCGGTGGTGGCGCAGAAGCTGGTGCCGAGCATCAAGCCGGGGGTGAGCCGGGTGCCGACGAACGAGATCATGTTGGTCAACCCGACCGTCAAGGACCTGATCCTGAAGAGCAAGGACGACTCCCTGCTGCCGTGCATCAAGGCGAGCTACCAGGAGGGGATGGTGGACTTCAACGAGAACCTGCGGCAGTTGGTGGAGCGCGGCGACGTGGACAAGCCGACGGCGCTGGAGTTCTCGCCCAACCCGGAGCAGTTGAAGATGGTGTTCAAGGGGATCAAGTTCGCCGCCCAGGGGATCCTGTAACGGCGGTGTGGGCGCGGAACGGCGAGCCGGGAGCGTGAGCGACTGGAGCTATCCAAGCTCCGGTCGCTCACGCTCCCGGCTGCGCCTGGAAACGCCACTCTCTCCGCCCTACCGGCCGTGTCCGACGGTGACGATCAACACTGCCGCGTCGGGGTCATTTCAGATCGAGGTTGGCCGCATCCAACGGCACAAACTTGTACTGCGCACCAGTCGTCCCGCGTACATCGACGAAGGCGAACCCGAGAATCAGGGCCTGACGGAGGGCGCGCCGACAGTCGTCGGCGGTGGTGACTCCCTTGCCATTGATGCGGAGGAGCTTGTCACCCGTCACGAGGTGACCGACGAAGGCCGACCGTTCGGTAACTTCTTTCACAACCAGTTGGCCGTCGGTGATGGCCAACTCGACCCCCACGTCGTTCGTCTCGAACCAGCGAATGCCGAGGGCGGCGGGTGTCGGCCCAGTAACACGCACGCCGGCCTCCTTCTTCTCGTCACCCAGGTCGATCTCCTTCGTGGCGAGCAGCAGCGAGTTCGTCAACTTGCCCGGCGCACTCCCCTTGATTCGCCCACCCGCGATGAAGAGACATCGTTCCCCGTGCAGGGCACGGTGTGTCATGATGTCGCCGCGAGAAACGACGAGCGAGTGCGTGTGGTATCGGTTGTCCGGAAGGTTCACGTCCCCGTCGGCGATGACCACCGAGTATTGTAAATCCCCTTGATCGGACAAGCCGCCGTTCGAGAGACCGGCGCGGCCGTTGGCGACGATGAACGTGTGGCAGAACCGCTGCCCAGAGTTCCAGTTCGCCAGCACCGCGAAGTCCGACCGAGTGCAGTAGAAGTTAGTGTTGTGATCGTTCCCCGTGTCGATCTCGATCACGTCGGCCAAACAAGCTGTGCGACTGTTCCCCGGCAGTGGGTTGCGCTTGTCGTCGAACCGCAGCGTGTGGCCTGCCCGCGTAGTGGGGAACGTCGGGCGGGCGAAGTCCTTCTGGAACTCTGCCAACAAACCCGTTCCGGCATCGGTCGCCAGTTTCGCCGCACCGTCCGCGTCCACTCCCTTCACATGGATCGCCTCTTTCTTAACCGCGGCCGGCAATCGGTTCTCAAGAAGGTGGGCGATGGCGTCTCGCAGTTCGGCGCATCCCGTCTCCGCGAAGGACGGATTCCCACGAGCGATGACGACGATCGCCTCGGCCATCAAATCGAACCGGCCAGCCTTTCCCCACTTCCGGAGTAGATCCTCGTACCGTGTGGTGTAGTAGTCGGCGTGCGCCCGCAATAGTGGTTTCGACCGTGACGGACTTTCGCCGAGGACGGCGAGGGCGAGATACGGCCGGACGCTCGGCACGGCGAACAACTCTCGGCACTCGCCGGCCGAGTACCGACCGGCCTCGATCCCGTGCAGGAGTGCCGCGACCGCCATCGGTGGCGCGTCGGCCGACCGCGGGGCCAAGGCGACGGCCGTATCGGTCGCCACCAACAACACGAGGCAGACGGTCGGCAACATGAGTTCGGCGAGGGACAGTGACGTCCGCTCACCCTCCGTTCGTGGGCGAGGACGGGATCACCCCACACCTTGAGTCATTTCGAACCCGGTGCAGTTCACGTCACTGATGCGGAGCCAGTTAATCCCACCGATCTGAGCGTCGAAGTTGCCGACGTACGAGACCACGTTCCCGATCGTGGCGATGTTGCCCTGGAAGGTGCAGGAGGAGAACGCCAACGATTTGTTCTTGACGAACACCGCACCGCCTTCATGAGACGCCTTGTTGTCTTTGAAGTCGCAGTCTCCAAAGCTGGATGCGTCCCAGGTGGACAGATGCACTGCACCCCCCAATCCCTTTCCGCCCATGCCGAATGCCTCATTCTCCGTGAACTTGGACCAGGTGACGCTGAGGGAGCAGTTGTTCCCACCGCCGGACAGGTAGAGCGCGCCGCCCTCAACGCTCGCGGTGTTCTTCGTGAAGTTGACGTACTTGAACACGATCGGAATGTTGTTCCCCATGGCGGCTATCGCCCCGCCTTTCGACCCCTTGTTCTCCTCGAAGACCGCCGGAGCGTTGGCCGTCCCCTCGACCGACAGGCCGACACTATCCCCGTGGGCGATGGCACCGCCCGTCTGGGTGGCCTCGTTCTTGATGAACTTCGTGTTCTTGATGATCAACGGCGTGTCGGCGTTGTAGATCGCGCCGCCCGCACCATTCAGTGCCTGATTCCCCGAGAACACGCAGTCAGTTAACTTTAGCCCAGTCGTGAAGGATCGAACTGGGTCGCCGCCATTGAGTGGAACGACGACCGGCCTGGCCTCGATTTGGATTGCGCCTCCTGTCGTCGGGCTACGGCCGTCCAGGAATGTCAATCCACTCATCTCCAACCCCGAACCGCCCGCATAGCACAGGATCCGGCACTGAGCCCCGCCGGCCGTGTTCCCGTTGATCGCGAGTTTGTCGGCTCCTGGCCCAGTGACGGTGAGAGATTCCGAAGCGTTAAATTTGAGCAGTTGTGACGTCAGGTTGATCTTGACCTGTTGTCCCGGCACAAGGATCGCGTTGCTGAACGTGATCGTGTCCGACCCCATGAAATCGAACCGATCAGAAAGCTCGATCGCCGCGCGAAGCGTGAGGTACTGAAGCGACGGTGTTTCCAGTGTTACTCTTGTGTCCGGCTCAGATTCAAGTGGCGGAGCATCCCGGATGATCACCGCGCCGCCACCTGGTGGGGCACTCGGAATATCCGCGAGTGCTGTGTCGAGGAGACTGTCGACGACGAGTGTTGCCGGCACCTCGCGGGGCTCCAACGGGGTGAGGGCCGGGCGGAAGCTGTTCCAACTAAGGGCGAGTGTAGCGACTCATGGAGCGAACCCCAGGTGGGTGAAGTGTCGCGGCGATTCGTGCCGCTGGTCAAGAGGATAACACCGGTCGCCGTGGGTCCGCAACAGCAATACTTGCGCGGTCGCACGGATTTATCGAAATAGAACTGATGACCATGCGACGCGCGGCGCACGAAGCGAACGATCCTGCTCATCGGGGTTCAGCGTGGGGCCGAACCGCGGTGAGCAAGAGGGCGAATTTTCCCCAACCCGTCGATTGCGATTCAGGTCAAGAAGTGGACATGAATTCCGGAAAGATTTCCCAAATAGTTGACCGCTGAAGGCGGGTCCGGTGACTTCGCTCGGCCGTCGAATTCGCCGTAAGTGCTTGGCCGGCATGGGTTGTTCCACGATTCGGGCATGGTTCCACGGATGGGTGGGGGGAGGTGGAAAGAACCACTCGGACGGTCGCGGGTGGGTCGGTGCGGGGGAAAAGTGCTGGAACTGAAACAGTCGGCACCATCGGCCGACTGTTTGTGATTTGGACCGGTGGTGAGGCCGCATCATACCATGTTGCATTGATGTCTTGCTGGAGCCGGGGTCTGTGACCCCGGTCCGACCGGCCTCACAGAGGCCGGCTACAGTAACAGATCACTGCAACCTGGTATGACCTTAGCCCAGGGCTTTAGCCCTGGGACTCAAGTTGAAAGCTCCCGTAGCGCCTTCAGCGTGTAAATGCCCGTGCTGTGGCCGTCGTTCCAGGCGATCTGGTAGGCGTACTGGCCGACGGCCACCATCTTCAGCGGGGCGGGCGGGCCGGCGGCCACCTCCTGCGCGCTCAGCACGCGGAACGGGTTCGCCGGCTTGCTCCGCTCGTCGTTGCACGTGGCACACGGGCACGCCTTCCGCAACGCCCGCCACGGCACGAACGTGCTCGCGCCGTCGGCCCAGTCGATCCGCAGGCCGTCGCCCTCGCGTTTCAAACGTGTCGGCAGACAGTCGCCGTCCGGCATGGTACGCTCACGGTACAGGGAACGCGGGTATTCTAGTCGGCGGGGGCGGTCGCCCGCCCGTTACCCTGCTGGTGGGCACTCGTTATGACTCCGACGGACGCCACCGAACTGCTGGTCGCCGCCCGCACCGACCCGACCGCCCTCGGCCGGCTGCTCGACCAGTACCGCCACTACCTGCGGCTGCTCGCCCGCATCGAGATCGGCAAGCGGCTGCAAGGGAAGGTGGATGCGTCGGACGTGGTGCAGGAGGCGTTCATCCACGCCCACCACTACTTCCCGACCTTCCGCGGGGAGAGCGAGCCACAGTTGACCGCCTGGCTTCGGGAGATCCTGGCCGGCACGCTGGCCAACCAGGTGCGGCGGTACTTCGGCACGAAGGCCCGCGACCCGCGGCTGGAGGTCGGGCTGATGGCCGACCTGGACCAGTCCACGATGGGCCTGGGGGCGATCCCGGTGGACCCACAATCGTCACCCAGTCAGCAGGTGGCGAAGGGCGAGCAGTCGCTCATCGTGGCCACCGCCATCGGCCAGTTGCCCGAGGACTACCAGACGGTGATCGTGCTGCGGCACATGGAAGGGCTGACCTTCCCGCAGGTGGCCGAGCGGATGGGGCGGAGTGTGGACAGCGTGGAAAAGTTGTGGATGCGGGCACTCGGCCAGCTACGAAAACAGTTCACCGTTTCCTGACTCACCCGTTCGAGGCACTCATGCGCCGGTTCGCCCTCCTCGCCTTCTCCGTCGCCGTGGCACTGACCGCCACCGCGTGCGGGCCGACGCCCACGACCGGCAACGCCCTCGCGCCGCCGCCCGTCGACGCTGGTCCGAGGTCACCGGGGCAGGTGGTGTACGACGCCCAGGGGTGCGCCCGCTGCCACTCCGTCGCCGGCGTCGGGGGGAAAGGGCCGGACCTGTCGAAGGCCGGGGCGACGCACGACAAGGCCTGGATCACCGCACACATCCGGAACGCGAAGCAGCACAGCCCGAAGTCCAACATGCCCGACTACGGGGACGACAAGCTGAACGCGAAAGACCTGGACACCCTGGCCGACTACCTCGCCGGGCTGAAGTGATACGACGAGACGAGCCGCGACCGCCAGGGAGCGGGTGGTTTCTTCCCCGCTCC
>JANNVG010001034.1:0-3121 GCA_031414395.1 Fimbriiglobus sp. | reverse complement strand
AGGGGCCGAGCCGATCAAGGCGATCATCTAAACTGTGTCGCCGCCCCGCGGAGCGTGGCGGCGACATTTTTCGGAGACTCCCGTGATGCGCCGAACCGTCCCCCTCCTGCTCGCATGTCTGCTCCTCCCCGCGTGCGGGCCGAGCGTCACCACCGTCCTGCCGTCCGGGTCGATGACCAGACCGACGACCAAGCCGACCGCCTCCGAGAAGCTGATGGAGCCGTGCCATCCGGGGTGCTTCCCGAAGGGCACGCTCGTCGCCACGCCGACCGGCACCCGCGAAATCCAGACCGTCGGCAAGGGCGAGACGGTCACGCTCGTCGGCACCGATGGCAAGCTCACCAGCGGGCCGGTCGAGTCGGTGTTCCAGACGTGCAACAAGCTGATCGAGGTCCGCACCGACGCCGGCACGCTCACCACCACCGAAACGCAACCGCTGTGCCTGACCGCCGGCGGGTTCGTGGAGGCCGGTCAACTGAAAGCGGGTGACGCCATCTGGCGGTGGGAGAACGGCGAGCGGAAGGCGGTGACGGTGACGGAGGTGACGGGTCCGGTGCGCGAGGCCGACGTGTTCAACCTGGTCGTCGGCACCGACAAGGTGTTCGTCGCCGGCGGCTTCCTGGCTCGGGGGAAGCCGGCGGCGGATCGATGACCCTCGTTCCCACGCTCCGCGTGGGAACGATTCGGCCGACGCTCCGCGTCGTGCATACTCTCGACGCCGAGCGTCGATAGGACGTCCCCCCGCGGAGCGTGGGAACGAGGGTCCGGTTCCATTTATACCGTCACGGTCAGGTTCCGCATCAGCTTCTGCACGTGCTTGGCCAGCAGGTCGAACTCCAGGTTCACCGGGTCGCCCGCCTGCTTCGCCCCCAGGGTCGTGTTCGCCAGCGTGTGCGGGATGAGCATGACGCTGAACTTGGTCGGCTCCACCGCCACCAGAGTCAGGCTCACCCCGTCGATGGCCACCGAGCCTTTCACCACCAGCAGGTCGTCGAAGTCTTCGTGGTACGCGAACCACACCGTCTCCCACTCGCCGCTCGCCTCCCGCGACAGCACCTTGCCGACGCAATCGACGTGCCCGGTCACGAAGTGCCCGCCGATGCGATCGCCCACCCGCAACGCCCGCTCCAGGTTCACCCGACTGCCGGCTTGAAGCGTGCCGAGTGTGGTGCGGTTCACCGTCTCCGGGCCGACCTGGAAGTCGAACGTCTCGGCGTCGGACCGCACCACCGTCAGGCACACGCCGTTCACCGCCACGCTCTCGCCGAGCGCGAGGTCCGGGGCGATGGCGGGTTCCTGAACGGTGACACTCCGCCCGCCGTGGCCGTCGTCGGCCGCGGTGCGCACAGTGCCCAGGGATTGCACGAGTCCGGTGAACATGACGGCATTGTAGTGCTCTGCTCGCTCCGCGAGCGGGTTCTGAAGACCGCTCGCGGAGCGAGCAGAGCACATCGCTCGCCGTTGCCGCTTCCCCCGCGTAAGTTGTCCGCCGGTTCCCCTCCCCTCGGGCCTTCCGCCATGCGAACCCTCCTGTCGGTCCTCGCCATGTTCACTACCGTCACACTCGCCACCGCCGCCGACCTGAAGCCGAAGACCGGCCCAGCGGTCGAAGACGAGCCGTTCGGCACCGCCCCGGAAATCCCGAACCCCGACGACAAGACCAAGCCGATCCGCCCCGAGTCGAAGGTCACCAAGTACACCCTCGTGAACAAGGCCGGCAACCACGTCAGCATCAGCACGCTGGGCGGCACGGTGACGAACCTGGTGGTGCCCGACAAGGACGGCAAGCTGGCCGACGTGGTCCTCGGGTTCGACACCGTCGACGGGTACCTGAAGGACTCGCCGTACTTCGGGTGCATCACCGGCCGCGTGTGCAACCGCATCGCCAAGGGCAAGTTCACCCTCGACGGCAAGGAGTTCACCCTGCCGATCAACAACAAGCCGAACAGCCTGCACGGCGGCACTTTCGGCTTGGACAAGATGGTGTGGAAGGCGGAGGCGGCCAAAGGGCCGGTCCTGAAGCTGACGTACACCAGCCCGGACGGCGCGCAGGGCTACCCCGGCAACCTGAACTGCACCGTGCAGTACACCTGGACGGACGCGAACGAGCTGAAGATCGAGTACACCGCCACCACCGACAAAGCGACCGTGGTGAACCTGACCAACCACAGCTACTTCAACCTGGCCGGGCACGCCAGCGGGTCGATTCTCGATCACGAGCTGAAACTGCTCGCCGACAAGTACACGCCGACCGACGACACGCTGATTCCCACCGGCAAGATCGAGCCGGTGAAGGGCACGCCGTTCGACTTCACCACCGCGACGAAGATCGGCGCCCGCATCAAGGAGATCAAGGCCGACCCGGTCGGGTACGACCTGAACTACGCCCACGGCACCAAGAGGGAGGAGAAGGCGAGGCTGGTGGCGACGGTGACGGAGCCGACGAGCGGGCGGGTGCTGGAAGTGCTGACCACCGAACCGGGCGTGCAATTCTACAGCGGCAATTTCCTCGACGGCAAGGTGACGGGCAAGGGCGGGGCGGTGTACAAGCAGTACCAGGCGTTCTGCCTGGAAGACCAGTTCTTCCCCGACTCGCCCAACCAGAAGGACTTCCCGAGCATCACGCTGAAGCCGGGTGAGACCTACACGCACGCCACCGTGTACAAGCTCGGCGTGGCGAAGAAGTGAGCGGGCGACCGGGTGCGGGGTCGGTTACAATACTTCCGACCCCGCGGAGTGACGTGATGAGCCTGACACTGACCGTCGAACAGGAACGTGAGGTGAACGAGCGGTGGCGAGTGGTCGCTACCCGACCGGCGAGGCGGTCATCGGCGAGGCGTTGGCCGCGTTGCGGGAGAAGGAGGAGTTGGACACACTCCGGCCGGCGCTGTCGGCCGACTTGGATCAAGGGCTTGCCTCACTCGCCGCCGGCCTCGGTCAGCCTCTCACCCGCGACGTGATCGAACAGGTGAAGGCGGACGGCCGCCGGCGGGTGGCCGAGCGGGGCGGTGGTCATGGCTGACCCGATCATTTCTCCAGAAGCCCAAGCCGACATGAACTCCGCCTGGGACTACTTAGAGCATTTTCAGTCAGCTCGTTGTGGCGGAACGCCGTTCGAGGT
>JANNVG010001033.1:0-6202 GCA_031414395.1 Fimbriiglobus sp. | reverse complement strand
CCAGCACCTCGCCGAACCGCACGCCGGCCTCCCACCGCCAGGCGTCGTCGGCGTTCGGCACGTCGCCCTCGTAGGTGCGCGTGTCCACCGGGTAGAGCACGGTGATGCCGCCGGCGTCGGGGGCCGCGACGGCCGGCGTGTGGAAGTGGATGACCGGCCCGGAGTCGGCCCAGGTGAACGCCACCTCGCCCCGCAGCAGGTTCGGGGTGATGCCCTGCCGTTTCGACAGGAGCACCTGCTCGGACCCGGCGTCGAACTGGCCGCGGTGCAGTTCCGCCGCGAGCGGCAGCGTCACCTCGTCCGGGGTGGCGGTCGGCAGGGTGACCTTGTCGTTCAGGATGAGCATGAGGTGCGAGTGCGCGGCGATGTACTCGCCGGCCGCCCGATACCGCAGGTGCCGCCGCTCCCGCGACCCCAGGTCGGCCTTCGTCCGCGCGAGCAGGCATTGCCGCCGCAGGTCGTTCAACTCCGCCTGCGTGCAGTTCGGATCGGTCATCTGCGGCAGGGTGTCGCACGCCTCCGCGTCTTCCTTCAGCGGCACTAAGAAGGCGTGCCCGGTCTTCGCCAGTTCCAGCATCTGCGCTTTGGCCTTCTCCTGGTCCGCCTTGCCCCGTTCGCCCGTGTAAGTGCTCGCCGTCGCGTACTGCTCGGCCGGGAACGGCAACGGGGCGAACACCTTGAACCCCCACGGCCGCTTCTTCCGCTCGGCCAACAACCCCTGATACCGCTTCTCCAACTCGTCCACCACCTCCGCCAGCAGCCAGTCGGCACCCGGTGCGAGCGACGACAGCACCGCGATGGGCGTGTGCGGCATCGCCGGCCAGTCGGGGTGAACGTGCGACGAGGTCGGGTCGGGTTCTACGAACCGCCACAGGAACGTCGTCACCGCGTCCTTCACCCGTTGCCGCGTTGCGTCGTCCGCGAACTCCATCCGCCCGGACACGCCGATCACGAGCGGCGGCACGGGGCCGAAGTCGAACTGCGTGTCGGGGGACATGGCGGGGCCTGCGGTTCGGGGTGTTCGCGCGGAAGCGTGAGCAGGGATCAGTGTGGGAGTTGAGGGGCCGGTCGGCGAGTGACGAGTGGGAGAGGGTGTCGCAATCGGAGCGTGTGGGGAATCCCGACAGGCTCTGGAGGTGAAGTTTCGGCCACATTTCGCACCCCCGGATGGTTTCAGTCACTGCGCCCCATCCCACCAGAAAACCACGCCCGGCGATGACAAGATCCCATGCCGGGCAAGCACTTACGGCGATTCCGCACGACCCCGCGGGTGCCGTGAACCATTCTGCCCGTGCGGAATGAGTCGCGTCACCCGACACTCGCCGCCACGCCGGCACCCCGTCCGCAGCGGTTCCGGCGCTCGGATTGCTTACCGCTCCGGCTGACACCCGGAGGGTAGAATTGCGAGCCTCGCCGCTCATCACCGACGCTCCGTCGCAGGCCGTGTCGAAGTCCGCTCGTGTCGCCGATCGACCCACGCCCACGCCCGCTCACCCGCCCACGGCCCGCGCCGCGGTCGGCCCGCATTCCCCCGTGAGGTCGCACGTATGGGCTGGAACCAGGAGCGACTGGAAGAGGTGGCCCGCACCCGCCTGGGCGGGGCGAAGCTGATCATCGTGGCCAACCGCGAGCCGTACATCCACCGCTTTCACAACGGCGAAGTCGAGTGGATTCGGCCGGCCGGCGGGCTGACCACCGCCCTCGACCCGGTCATGCGGGCGTGCGGCGGGGTGTGGGTGGCGCACGGCTCGGGCGACGCCGACCGCATCACCGCCGACGAGCACGGGCGGCTGGGCGTGCCCCCCGACGACCCGAGCTACACCCTCCGCCGCGTCTGGCTGAGCAAGGAGCAGGAGGAGGGGTACTACTACGGGTTCGCCAACAGCGGGCTGTGGCCGCTGTGCCACCAGGTGTACGCGCGGCCGGTGTTCGACCCGGCGCACTGGGCGGCGTACCAGGAGGTGAACGAGTTATTCGCCGCGGCCGTCCTTGAGGAAGCGCGAGGCGGCCCGGCCCTCGTCTTCGTCCAAGACTACCACTTCGCCCTGCTCCCGCGGCTGCTCAAGCTGGCTCGCCCCGATCTGGTGGTGGCGCACTTCTGGCACATCCCGTGGCCGAACCCGGAGACGTTCCGCGTCTGCCCGTGGGGGCGGGAGATCCTCGACGGCATGCTGGGCAACGACCTGATGTCGTTCCACATTCAGTACCACTGCAACAACTTCCTCGAAACGGTCGACCGCACCCTCGAGTGCCGCATCGACCGCGAGCAGTTCGGCGTGGTGCGGAACGGCCAGACCACCCGCGTGCGGCCACACCCGATCAGCGTCGACCCGCAACTGGCCGGCGACTACCTGGGCGACGACTGGGAGGTGCGGGCGAAGGCGTTCCGCAAGAAGTACCGCCTGGGCCAACGCCCGCTGCTGGTGGGCGTCGACCGCGTGGACTACACGAAGGGCATCCCCGAGCGGCTGCGGGCGGTCGAGCGGCTGCTCGAAGAGCACCCCGAGTGGAAGGGGGAGTTTCACTTCCTCCAGATCGGCGCGCCGAGCCGCACGCACCTGCCCGCCTACCGCGACCTGAACGACGAGGTGCAGTCGCTGGCCGACAGCATCAACTGGCGGTTCGGCGGCCGCGACTGGAAGCCGGTCGTGTTCCTGAACGACCACCACGGCCCGCGGGACGTGTTCCTCCTGTACCGCATGGCGGCCGGGTGCGTGGTGAGCAGCCTGCACGACGGCATGAACCTGGTGGCGAAGGAGTTCGTGTCGGCCCGCGCGGACGACCAGGGCGTGCTGGTGCTGTCGCAGTTCACCGGCGCAGCCCGCGAGCTGCCCGACGCCGTGCTCGTCAACCCGTACGACGTGCGGGAGATGACCGCCGGCTTGCACGCCGCGCTGACCATGCCGCCCGACGACCAGAGGCGGCGGATGCGGAAGATGCGGCAGCAGGTGGACGACCACAACATCTACCGCTGGGCGGGAATGCTGCTGTCCGAGGTGGGGCGGATGGTGGAGCCGGCCGACCTGCCCGAGCCGCCCGGCCCGGACTCGCCCGCGGCCGAGTCGCAGAGCGCACTGACAGCCCGCTGCCAGTCGCTCGACGCCATCGGCGTCGGCTGGGGGGCCGGCTGATGCAGGTGTCGCCCCCGAGTGTGCTCCGCCGCCCGTGCCTTCTCCTGTTCGACTACGACGGCACGCTCTCCCCGCTCGTCTGCCACCCGGACCGGGCGGAGCTGTCGGCCCGCACCCGGCAGGCGCTCACCCTGTTGAACACCCGGCCGGGTACGACGGTCGGCGTCGTCAGCAGTCGAGCGTTGTCCGACTTGCGAAGGCGGGTCGGTCTGCCGCTGCCGGTGTTCGCCGGGTCGGGCGGGCTGGAGATCGAGACCGGCGGGGGGCTACAGTTGTACCCGATCTCGGTCGGGTACAAACTCACACTCGCGGCGGCGGCGAACGCGCTGGCCGACGCGGTGGGGCGGTTCCCCGGCACGTGGGTGGAGCGCAAACCGGCGACGATGTCGGTCCACTTCCGCGAACTGCCGCAGGCCACCGCGCCCGCGTTTCTGGCGAGCGTGGCGGACCTGTTGAACGGCTTCCCGGAGTTCGAGTTCCGCGAGGTGTCAGACGCCATTGAGGTGACGCCGGCCGGCGGGTGGCACAAGGGCACGGCGGTGGAAACGGCCACCCACTATGTGCGGCGGACGACCGGCCGCAACCCACTCGCAGTGTACTTCGGTGACGCGGCGAACGACGAGGAGGCGATGACGGCGGTGCGGGCGGCGGGCGGGCTGAGCGTGGGCGTCGGGCCGACGCCGCCGGCGGCGGAGTACCACCTGCCCGACCCTCATGCGGTGACGGATTGGATAGAAGAGGTGTTGCGGAATGGGTAGGGTGGGTCTGCTGGGGTCGTCAGACCCCGCGACCCACGTGCCTTCCCCCGCGTGGGTCGCCGGACGGAAACCGTCCGTCAGACCCACCCTATGGGAAGCGGTCCCGCACTACTTGCGGTACGCGGGCACGGCCTGCACGGCCTTCCGCACGGCGTCCAGCTCCGCCTTGAACTTGGCGTCGTCGGTGCCGCCGTACTTCGCCTTGAACGCCTTCTCGGTCAGTCCTTCGGCGAACGCCGCGATGTCCGGCACGTGGTCGCTCACCACGAACTGCTTGGCCATCGCCGCGATCCGCTTCGGGTCGGCAGTGACGACCGTGGCCAGCTTGATGCCGGCGAGGTCGGCGGCGAGGTCGGCGATGCTGAACCCGCTCGCCCCCCTCATGTCGGTCAGTTCCTTCGACAGCCCGGCGAACTCGGCCGCCGCCGCGCCGAACGTCTCGGTCAGAGCCGCCGATACCGCGAAGTGCTGGCACAAGTCCCGCCGCCCGCGGACGGTCGGCCGGCCGAGCACCTCCAACCGCGCCTTGCGGTCGTCGTCGCTCTCCGCCGCCAGCACCGACTTCTTCACCACCGGCTTGTCGCGCAGGATAGTGCTGTCGTCGAGTGCCACGCCGAGGCCGATCAGGAACGCTCGCGCCTGTCGCTTCTCGTCGAGCGCGGCGGCGGCGGTCGCGGCGGCCTTCACGTACTCGGCGGTCAGGTCGTCGCCCTTCGGTCGAGTCTTCTCGTCCGCCGCCAGTTGCGTGGCCCGCTTGGTGACGGCCTGCACCACCGCCCGCACCGCCTTGTCGTCGTCCGACAGGTTGCTCGCGGGAATCACTTCGGCCGGCACCGGCTTCACGTCGGGCACGGGGGCCGCTTCGACGTCACCGGCGAACGCCGCCGCCAGATCGCGGGCCTGGGTGTCGTCCGACTTGAGCGCCTCGTGAACCGTGGCCATCGACTTGTACAGCACCGCCAGCCGGGCACGCGCCTTCGCCGAGAACTGCTCCGACTTCATCCGCCCGGCCGCGAACTCGTCCGCCCAGATGTGCATGACGATCAGGTTGTGCGGGTCGAACTGCACCACCCAATCCCGTTTCGCCGCACGCCCGTCGCCCAGCTTCACCCGCATGACCGACCCGCCGTCGGCCGACCGCGCCGCCCCGAGCCACGTCGCTAGTAGGTGCGCCATCACCTCCACCCGCTCCGCTTCCGACTTCGGCGACCCGTCCTTCACGAGCGCGTGCGTCGGCGTCGGCGGGGCGATCAGTTCGTCCGCCTTCACCGGCCGACTCAGGAAGCCGAACGCCCGGCCGTCTTTCACCATGGCCGCCCGCTCGAACCGGCCGAGCGCCGCCAGCAGGCTGTCCGGCTTCGCGTCGGTTTCCCACTCCCGGATTTCCGCCACTTCAAACCACACCCCGCCGTGCTGCTCGATGACCTTGGCGGCGGCGGTGAACCGCTCCCGCACGGCCTTCTCGCTCGCCTCCTTCACCAGCGGGTTGGCGGAGTCGGTGAACAGCGTGACGGGCAGTTTGAGCGGCTTCGCGGCGCTCGGGTCGGCGGGCACGTCGTCGGCCTTCGGCAGGTTGCCGGCCAACTCGACGCCACTGAACGACACGCTCCCCTTGTCGTCTTCGACGAACAGGTACGGGGTGTATGGGTCGAGGTTGAACGCGACCTGCTTGCCGTTGAGCGTGGCCCGCAGCACCGGCTCGCGGCCGACCCGCACGGCGGTGGTGCGACCGGCCGGCAGGTTCACCGTGTTGTCGGCGATGCCTTTGTGTTCGACGGTGAAGGTGACATCGGTACCGCTGGCGTTGAGCACCGACACGACGGCCGCCGGCGACGACGCAACGACGGCGAACAGGACGAGTACGACGGGGGCGAACCGACGCATGACCTCTGCTCCGGGGGAATGGAAGGTATCCCCCGACTGTATCAGCATTTTCAGACCGCACAACGAGCATTCACGCCCGGCCGGCGGCGGGTGGCGGAGTTTGCGGCGGGTCGGCCGGAATCGGTTGCGGCGGGGCAACGGGTTTGCGGCCCAGGCTGAGCAGCACGGCGATGCCGGCTGCGGTCGGGTCGGATTTGGGCGTCATGGTCGCTCCCGGTGGGGTGATTCCTTCAGCGAAGGAACGCCGGAAACAATTGCGGCTTGCGGGGGGGAATTGTGAGGGTTTGCGTTCCTAGAGTAAGCCTGTTGGAACGCACGCAATCCGCGGTATTTCACTGAGACTTCCCGCTCTCAGCGAACCCCAGGGCTGTGCAGCGGTGGAGATGGGTGGGATGTGCCGTGCGTAGGGTGGGTCCGACCATGGCGTGG
>JANNVG010001032.1:0-3841 GCA_031414395.1 Fimbriiglobus sp. | reverse complement strand
CATCACCTACGTGGGCTTCGAAGGTGCCCCGCTCAACCTGACTGAGCAGGTCGCCATCGACCGCGGCTACTTCGCGAAGGACGACAAGACGCTCGTCATCCAGGTGCCGGGGTTGAGCCCCTGGCTTCCCCGGCCGCTCGCCCCGCCCTACCAGAGCTGAAACGTGATACAATCCCCACCCCGCCGATCCTCTCTCGTCTGGGCCTCTCCCATGTCCACCCCGTCGCGTCGTGACGCCTTCAAACTGGCCGTCGCCACGCTCGCCCCGCTCGCCTTCGCCCGTGCCGACGACAAACCCAAGCCCAAGTCGGTCGCCGCGGTCGTCACCATCTACACGCCCAAGTCGCACGCCGACGTGATCCTGACGAAGATCCTCGAAGGGTGGAAGCACGACGGCGGGGCCGGGCCGGCGCTGAAGTTGGCCGCGCTGTACGTCGATCAGTTCCCCAAGAACGACATGGCCCGCGACATCTGCAAGAAGCACGGCGTGCCCATCTTCGACAGCATCGAGAAGGCGATCACGGTCGGCGGCAAGGCGATCCCGGTGGACGGCGTGCTGAGCATCGGCGAGCACGGCGACTACCCGACGAACAAGCTCGGCCAGAAGCAGTACCCGCGGAAGCGGTTCTTCGAGGAGATCACCGACGCCTTCGACAAGCACAAGAAGGTGGTGCCGGTGTTCAGCGACAAGCACCTCGGCCCGCCGTGGGACGAAGCCAAGTGGATGTACGACCGGGCGGTGAAGCTGAAAGTGCCGTTCATGGCCGGGTCGAGTTTGCCGGTGACGTACCGCACGCACGAAATGACCGTTCCGATGGGGAGCGACATCGAGGCCGCCGTCGGCATCGGGTACAGCGGGCTGGACATCTACGGGTTCCACGCGCTCGAGTGCTACCAGACGATTGTGGAACGGCGGGCGAAGGCCGAGGTCGGCGTGAAGTGGGTGCAGTGTCTGGAAGGGAAAGCCGTGTGGAAGGCGGTGGACGACGGGCTGGTACACAAGGACGTGTTGAACGCCGTGTGGGACGTGGTGCCGAAGGCGGACAAGACGAAGGCCATGCGGGACGAGGAGAAGCCGGTGCTGTTCCTGTTCGAGTACGCCGACGGCTTCCGAGGGGCGCAGTTCATGCTGCCGAACGCGAGGCTGACCGGCGTGGGGGTGAAACTGAAAGGCGGCAAGGTGCAGGCGACCGGGTTCGAGGAGCGGCCAGAGCCGTTTCACCCGCACTTCGCGTTCTTGTTGAAGGCGGTGGAAACGATGATCCACACCGGCAAGCCGACGTACCCCGTGGAGCGCACGCTGCTGACGAGCGGGGTGCTGGATCGCGCGCTGACGTCGAAGGCCGACGGCGGGAAGAAACTTGACACGCCCGAGTTGGCGATCACGTACACGCCGGCCGATTACCCGCACGCCCCGAAGCCCGAGTTGAAGTAGGTGCCGCTTGCCGAGCGGTACTCGGCTGTAGCCGGGGTCTATGACCCCGGTCCGACCGGCCTCACAGAGGCCGGCTACAGTAACGCGTGTGCCGCCCGGCAGGCGGCACCTACTGGATGCACATGGACCTCTACTCCCTACGCTGGCCGCAAATCGATGCCCTCCCGCGCTCCACGCCGGTGGTGTTCCCCATTGCCGCCCTGGAACAGCACGGGCACCACATGCCCGTGTTCACCGACAGCCTGTTGCTCGGCGAGGTGATGCGGCGGGTGCAGCAGCCGTTGCACGGGAGGTGCCTGTTCGCCCCGCTGCAATGGCTGGGCAACTCGCACCACCACCTCGATTTTCCCGGCACGTTGTCGGCGTCGCCACGGGTGTACCTGGACACGCTCATCGACCTGGCCGAGTGCTTCATCCGCCACGGGTTCACCCGCATCGTGTACGTGAACGGGCACGGCGGGAACAGCGTGCCGATGCAGCAGGCAACGTTCGAACTGCGGCAGAAGCTGCGCGACCGCCGCGACGTGCTGCTGGTGTCGGCCACCTATTGGGGACTCGGCGGGAAGCCGTGGGAGGTGATGCCGAGCCTGCAACAGCGGGAGATGGGCCACGCCTGCGAGTGGGAAACGTCGATGATGTTGCGGATCCGCCCCGAGTTGGTGAGCGACCCGACCGCCACCGCCGACGTGCCGTTCGGCACCGGCTTCGCGCCAGCTCATCGCGCGTGGACGATGCCGGAACGCAGCACGACGGGGCACATCGGCGACCCGCGCTCCGCCACGGCCGAGAAGGGCGAAGTGCTGTTCGGCGTGTTCGCGGCCGACGTAGTGAAGTACCTCGAACGGGTCGTCGCCTGGGACGGCAAGGCGTGGGACGCATGAACCAGGACCGACCCGCTTCTGTAGCCGGCCTCTGTGAGGCCGGTCGAACCGGGGTCACAGACCCCGGCTACAGCCATCACCGGAGTCAATCGGGATGACCCCGCCACCCCGAGCCGCGTCGTGGAAGTGGGTGGTGTGCGGGCTGCTGCTGTGCGCCACCATGCTGCTGTACATGGACCGGCAGACGCTCGCCCAGACCAGCCCGGCCCTCGCCCGCGACCTGGACCTGAACAAGGCCCAGTACGGCAGGCTGGAGTTCGCCTTCGGCATCGCGTTCGCGGTCGGCGCACTCCTGTTCGGCGCGGTGGTCGATGCCGTGCCGGTGCGGTGGCTCTACCCGTTCGCCCTCGTCGGGTGGTCGCTCGCCGGGTGTGCCACCGCGTTCGCCCCGGCCATCGGCTCCAGTCTGATTCCACTCTTCGCCGACACGTCCGAACCTCCCGACCCGTTCTGGCAGCAGCTCGCCGTGTTGAACGCCGACCAGTGCGGCCTGCCCGCCGCCGACCAGTGGCGGCGGGTCGCCGACTTCCTCGGGTTCATGACGTGCCGCATCGTCCTCGGCGTGTTCGAGGCCGGGCACTGGCCGTGCGCGCTGGTCACCACCCAGCGGATCCTCACCCGCCAGCAGCTCCCGCTCGGCAACAGCATCCTGCAAAGCGGGGCGTCGGTCGGGGCCATCGTCACGCCGTTCGTGGTGCTCGCCTGTCGCACCCACCTGCCCGGCCACTGGCCGTACCCGTTCCTCATCGTCGGGCTGGTCGGGCTGGTGTGGGTGGTGCCGTGGCTGCTGCTCGTCCGCGGGCGTGACCTTCCCCGCCCGGCTTCGCTCCCGCCCGAAGCCGCGCCGCCGCCCATTCCGGCCGGCGGGGTCGTCCGCAAGGTGGTCGTCTGTCTGGTGGTCGTCGTCGCCATCAACATCACCTGGCAGTACTTCCGGGCGTGGAACGTGCTGTTCCTGAGCGAGTACCACCAGTACCCCAACGAGTTCATCCAGTGGTTCTCGGCCGGGTACTACCTCGTTGCCGACGTGGGCTGCCTGGGCGTGGGGCTGCTGGTGCGGGTGCTCACCCGCCGCGGGTGGGACGTTCACCACGCGCGTACGTTGTCGTTCGGCCTGTGCGCGCTGCTGTGTGTCGCCGGGTTCGCCGTGTCGGTGGTGCCCGCCGGGTGGCCGCTGCTCGGGCTGATGCTGTGCGTCGCGGCCGGTTCGCTCGGCTTGTTCCCGACGTACTACGCGCTGTCGCAAGACCTGTCGCGGCAGCACCAGGGGAAGTTGTCGGGTCTGTTCGGGTGTGCTGCGTGGGTGAGTTCGGCGGTCATGCAGGAGTTCGTCGGCAAGCACATCGAGGCGACGAAGCAGTACGCGCTCGCCATTCAACTTGCGGCGGCGGCCCCACTCGTGGCGTTCGTCGTGTTGTGGCTGGTGTGGCCGCGAATGAAGGCGAACGGCGCGACGTGAGTCCGCCGGTGCTGGAAGTGCTCTGCTCGCTCCGCGAGCGGGTTCGGGAAGACCGCTCGCGGAGCG
>JANNVG010001031.1:0-5795 GCA_031414395.1 Fimbriiglobus sp. | reverse complement strand
CCGGTCGTGCCCCCGCCCCCGGTGATCGTGGTCCCGCCCCCGCCGTTCGTGCCTCCGCCCCCGCCGCGGGTGCCCCCGCCGCCGGTGGTGCCGAACGACCGCTGTCCGCCCAACCCGCACGAGGTGCCCGAGCCGGGCACGATGGCCCTGGCCGCCATCGGCCTGGGCATCGCCGGCGCCGCCGGCGCGCGGAAGGTGTTCAAGAAGAAGCCGGACGAGAAGAAGGGGTAACAGTTCGGAGACCTCACCCCCCGGCCCCCTCTCCATGTCATGGAGAGGGGGTGTTCAAGGGGCGGAGCCTTCCCCCTGTTCGCCCCGAGCGTGCGAGCGGGAAGGTCACAGCTTGAAGCACGGCAGCTCGGCCGTCGCCAGGTCGTTCGCCACGTCCACCGCCCGCCGGCATCGCCCGCGGTACACGTCCAACAGTTTGCACAATCGCGCCTCGCTCTTCTCGATGCCCACATAAGTGCGGAACCGCGACACGCGGCCGAGCGGCAGCTTCGGCTGACCGGGGTCGAACTCCCACGGGTGGAAGTAGAGCATCCCGACCGCGTTCGGCACGTCCGCCACCTGCTTCAACCCGGCCCGCATGAACCCGAGCGGGAACAGGCGGAAGTACCCGCCGCCGGCCACCGGCAGGTTTTGCCCGAGCGTGCGGAGCGTGAGCAGGGGGAGTTCGAGGATGCGGCCGGCGGTGCCTTCCAGGTGGAACGGCCCCCGCGGGGCGGTCGGCACGCCGTAGCGGTCGTGCCGCACCGGGAAAATGGACGTGTCGTACGTCAGCCCGACGCGGAGCAGTTCGTCCACCGCCCACGCGGTCGCCTTCGTCAGGCTGAACGTCGGCGCGCGGAACCCGACCACCTTCGTGCCCGTCGCCTGTTCGAGCGTGTCGATGCTGCGTTTCAAGTCTTCGCGGAAGGCGTCCGGGGTGAAGCGGTGGATGCGGAGGTGCGTGTGACTGTGCGACGCCACCTCGTGCCCGGCGGCGGCGATGTCGCGCACCAGCTTGGGGTGCGACTCGGCGATTTGCCCGACGACGTAAAACGTGGCCGGCACGTCGCCCGCCGTGGCCAGTTGGTCGAGCAGTCGGCGGGTGGCCGCCTCCATGCGGTCGGCGTAAGTCCGCTTCAGATCGGGGCGGACGGTCAGTCGAACCGCCGCCTCGATGCGGTCGTGCTCTTCCACGTCGAAGCTGAGAACGATCGGCGCGGGTGACAAGCGATCCGGCTCGGCCGGTTTCACCCGCGAGGAGTTTTGTCCAGATAAACTGACGACACAACTCATATTGTTCGTGGACCATTTTCCACGCCGGCTGGTGAAGTCGAGCAGCGAACAACAATACTGTACCTGGAGGCACTCGGCCGGGAACGCTCTACAATTTCTCATCTCCGGGAGATGACTCATGAGCCGACAGCGTACCAGACACCCCCACCGGGTGTTCAAGCCCAAACGTCTGCTGATTGTGCTCGGCGTGCTGGTCGCCGTCGCCGGGATCAGCGCCGCCGCCTACGTGTTGCAGTCCGGCCGGCAGGCCGGCCAGTGGGCGGAGCTGGCCCGCGCGTCCGCCGCGGAGCGGAACCTGCCGCGGGCGGTGGAATTGTACGAGCACTACCTGACGTTCCGCCCGAAGGACAAAGCCGCCGTGCGGTTCGAACTGGCCGGCGTGTACGACGAGTACGCCCGCGCCAGCATTTCCAACCCCGGCCAGGCGCGGCGGCTGTGGGACCAGTCGCTGTCGAATTACAACATGGCCCTGTCGGACGACCCGAACCGGCCGGACGAGCGGCGGAAGCTGGCCCGCCTGTACCTGCTGCTGAGCAAGCCGGAGCAGGCCCGCAAGGAGATCGAGCTGGTCCGCGGGCGGCCCGAGTTCCGCGACGACCCGGAGCTGTACGAGATGCTGGCGGCGTGCGACGACGGCCCCGGCCCGGAGTCGAAGAACACCGTGGCCGGGCACCTGCGGGCGGCGGTGAAGACGGGCAAGGCGCCGCCCGAGACGTACCTGCGGCTGGCCTTCCTGCTGAAGCGAGACATCGGCACCCCCGCGGCGCAAGCGGAAGCCGAGGCGCTGGTGGCGCAGATGGTGACGGACAAGCCGACCGACCTGATCGCCCGCCTCGCCCGCGCCCGCTACTTCGCCGAGTTCGGCAAGCGCACCCAGGCCCGCGCGGACATCAAGTACGCCTACGAGAATCTGCCCGGCGGGCGGGAGAATGTGGACGTCATCATGGCCCACGCCGACGCCGTGGCCGCCGACAGCCTGGCCGACGCCCGCGCCATCCTGGACGCCGGCCTCAAGACCCACCCGGACAACGCGCTCGTCGGCATGGGGCTGGCCGAAGTGGAGAGCCGCGAGGGGCACCGAGCGAAGGCCCGCGAGCTGCTGGCGGCCGTGTTCGCCAAGCTGCCGGCCGGCGACCCGCTGGCCCTGGAAGTCGGCGACCGCCTGCTGGATCTGGGCGACACCGACACCGCCACCAAAGCCGCCGCCCGACTGGACGGCAACCCGACCGTCGCCCCGCTGAGCAGCTACCTCCGCGGGCGGGTGAAGCTGGCCCAGGGCGACTGGCCGGCCGCCATCCCGCTGCTGCAACAGGCGGTGCTGGCCATCGACGCCAGTCGGGTGGTGAAGCGGAAGCCGCCCATGCTGCACAAGGCGTACATGGCGCAGGGCACCGCCTACGGGCTGGCGAACGACACCGAGCGACAGGCGGACGCCTACCACCGGGCGGCGAAGGCGGACGAGACGTCCGTGGCCGCGCGGGTGGCGTGGGCCGAGGCGCTGACCAAGCTGAACCGCACGGCCGAGGCGATGAAGGAGTACACCAACATCGCGCCGAACAGCCCGGCCGCGCGGGTGGCCGTCGCCACCCTGAAGCTGCAAGAGGACCTGCAAGCGAGCGGGACGGCCGGCGGGCCGCGGCGGTTGACCGGCTTCTGGGCGCAGGTCGGCCCCGGCCCGTACCCGCCCGAACTGGCCCCGACCGTCGCCACCGCGTTCGCCGCCGAGGGCAAGGCCGACGACGCCGAGCGGGTGCTCGAGAAGGCGCTCGCCGACAAGCCGACCGCGCAGGCGTTCTCCATGCTCGCCGCCCTGCGGGTGGGCAAGGGCAAGGACGCCGCGTTTGCCGTGCTCGACGACGCCGACAAGCGACTCGGGCCGTCGGCCGACACGCAACTCGCCCGCGCCGCCGTCCTCGCCCGTCAGCCGAAACCGGACGCCGCCGCCATCGCCGCACTCGCCGCCACCGACAAAGTGCCCGCCGCCGACCGCGGCCGGCTGAAGCTGGCGATTGGCGAAATGCTGCTCTCGCTCGGCGCCGGCGATCAGGGCGTTCCGCTCCTTCAACAGGTGGCCGCCGACCAGCCGTTCGACCTGAACGTGCGGGTGGTGCTGTTCGACTGGGCGCTGATGAAGCCGGACGCCGCCCTGCGGGACAAGATGTTGGCCGACATCCGCACGCTGGACGCCGACCGCACGGTCGAGGGGGATGCGGCGAAGGGCGGCATCGCACTGGTGGCCGAGGTGATGCACGAACTGGCCGAGAACCCGAAGCCGACCCGCGAGGCGAACGAGCGGCTGTCGGCCAAGCTGGCGGCGGCCGAGAAGAAGCGGAAGGGGTGGAGCCGCATCCCGCGGATGCAGGGCATTCTGGCGTCCGCCGCCGGCAAGCCGGACGAGGCCACCCGCTTCTACGAACAGGCCGTCGCGCTGGGGGATCGGTCCGACGCCATCGTGCGGGAACTGGTGCGGCTGTACTACCGCAAGGAGCGGTACGCCGACGCCCAGCGGGTGTTGCAATCGGTGCGGCAGAAGGGGCCGTTGAGCGCCGAACTGGAACAGCAGTATCAGGTGCTAGTGTCGGTGGCCGGCGGGGATCCGAAGCGGGCGCTCGACCGGGCGCTGAGCAAGGAGATGGCGGAGTCCAAGAGCTATCAGGATCACGTGCTGCGGGCACAGGTGCTGGCGCGGTTCAACAAAGAGGACGAGGCGAAGACGGCGCTCGACGCGGCGCTCAAGCTGGCCCCGGCCGTGCCCGAAGTGTACGTGGCCAAGCTGCGGGTGCTGCTCATGCTCGGGCACACGCCCGACAAGCTGCGGCCGGAGATCGACGCCGCCGCCAAGGTGCTGCGGGCGGGCAACCCGGCCAACCCCGCCGCCGTCGCGGTCGCCCTCGGGCAGATGTGGGAGGCGGTCGGCGACACGCCCGCCGCCGTCGCCGAGTACACCGCCGCCATGACCGCCGCCCCGACCGACCGCGACGCCCCGGCCCTGCTGCTGGCCGCGTACCGACGGACGAACAACGCCACCGCCGCCGACGCGCTGCTGACGAAAGCGTCCGCGAGCACCGACGCCGACCTGCGGCGGTGGGCGAAGCGGCAACAGGCCGCGGCGCTGCTGGTCGGGCCGGACGCGCTGAAGAACGTGCCGCGGGCGGTGAAGCTGCTGGACGAGAACATCGCCGACGGCGAGCGGATCGAGGACAAGCGGGCGCGGGCGTTCACCCTGTGTGCCGACCCGCTTCAGCGCAAGGCCGGGCTGGACGAGTTGAAGAAGACCCGCGACCGCGAGCCGCTGTCCGCCGACGACGCCTTCAAGCTGGCCGGCGTGCTGATCGAGGGGGCGCAGTTCGCCGAGGCCGAGAAGGAACTGACCGCCGCCACCGCCGGCGGGCTGCTCGCCGACCCCGCGCACCTGGTGCTGCTCGCCCAGGTGCAGACGGTGCGGAATGACGTGGTGGGCGCGGGCCGCACCGTCGCCCGCCTCAAGACCGTCGCCCCCAAGCGGGCCGACGTGATCCTGGCCGAGGCGCGGCTGCTGGCGAAAGCGGACCCGGCGAAAGCGGCCGAGCTGGTGCTGGCCATCCCGACGACCGAGACCGACGCCCGCAAGCCGCTTCAACAGGCCCGCTGGCTGGAGGCGGTCGGGTGCGTCGGTGCGGCCGACAAGGCGATGGACGAGTACGCCCGCGGGTCCGCCCCGCTCGTGGACCGCGTGACCGCCGCCGCCGAGTTCTACACCCGCACCGGCCGCGGTGACAAGGCGTTGTCAGTGGTGCGGGGGGCGATGACGGACAAGGCGTTCCCGCCGGAGGCGGCCGGGCGGCTGATGGTGGGGGCGGTGCGGGCGCGGCCGGCGGCCACCGCCCCGGACGCGGACAAGCGGGCGTGGGCGGACCGGGTGGAGGAGGTGACGAAGTACGTGAACGAGCGGGAGGCCGTCACACCGAGCGGCGAGTGGGCGCTGTGGCAGGCGGAGTTGGCCGACGCCGCCGGCGCGCGGGGGAGGGCCCTCGACCGGTACAACACGGCCCGCGACCGCTTCACCACCAACCCGTTCGGCCGCGCGGTCGCCCAGAACAACTGGGTGGCGGTGCGGGTGTTCGACAACCGCGAGGGGACGGCCGAACTCTTGCGGTCGATCAACGAGGTGATCGCCGACGTCGGCCCGCAACCGTTCGCCTTGGACACCCGCGGGGTGGTGCTGCTGTTCATGAACAAGGCGGCGGAGGCCCTGCCCGATCTGGAGGCGGCGGCGGGGGCGGGGGCGGCGGCGAGCGCCACCAACCTGTTCCACCTAGCGCAGTGCTACCGCAAGTTGGGGCGGGAGGCCGACAAGCGGGACACGCTCGACCGGGCGAAGGGGATGGGGCTGACGCGGGAGAGCCTGCACCCGCTCGAAGCCCGCGACTACGACGACCTGGTGAAGTGACTAGAAAAATCCGGCCGAGCCGCGACCGCCAGGGTGCGGGGGCGGAAGACCGCACCACGAGCCGCGACCGCCAGGGAGCGGG
>JANNVG010001030.1:0-4209 GCA_031414395.1 Fimbriiglobus sp. | reverse complement strand
CTTGCTCAGCGTGAGCGGGGCCGCGTTGCCGTCCACCGCCACCGCCTTCCCGTCGAGGGTCACGACGAACCCCCTCACGAACTCGCCGGCCAGTTGCAGCGTCGTCTTCACGTCGGCGGCGGCGGTCACGTCGAACGTCAGTTCCACCTCATTCGTGTCCTTCGCCTGCGGCAGTGCGATCCGCCCGGTCACGGGCACGGTCAACTTCTTGCCCGCCATGCTCACGTCGGTCAGGTGCGGGTGGGCCATCACATACCGGATCATGTCGCGGAAGTCTTGCTCCGTCATGCCGTAACTCAGACCCTCCGGCATCATCGACTTCTCGGCCACCTTCACCGCCCCGTCGAGTTCCTTCTTGGCGATCCGCTTGAGTACGGCGTTCTCGGTCTTCAGCGTGATGCTCTGGTCGTCCTCGGCGTGCAGCAGCCCTTGAATCACCTGCCCGTCTTGTAGGCTGGCGGTGCGGACGAAGTACGGGGCACCGACCACCCGGTTCGGGTCGAGCACGTTGGCCAGCAGGTATTCGATGTCGCGGCCCGCGCCGTCGAGCGCCGGCCCGACCTCCGCCCCCTTGCCGTCGAACTTGTGGCACTTCGCACACTGGGCCTCGAACACCTTCTTCCCGGCCGTGAACGACGCCGCCGAGGTGCCCAGGCTGGCCCGCGTCTTGTCGATCAGCTTGTTCAGCTCGTCGGGCGTCTTCCGCACCTTGCCCCACGCCTTTTCGATCAGGGCGTTGATGTCCTTGTCGTTGAACGCCTGCATCCGGGTGACGGTGTTGTCGGTCACGAGGCCGCGGTCGATGGTCTTGGCGTCCATCGCCTTGAGCAGTTCCATCGCCCACGGCTTGCGTGCCGCGAGCGTGTTCACCAGTTCGGACTGAAGCGCAGCGGGCAACGCCTTCCACGCGGTCACCACCGCCTTCGGCAAGTCCGGCTTGTCGAACGCTACCAGCCCGCGGGCCGCTTCGGTGCGAACGGCCATCGCCTTCTCGCCGTCGGTGAGGGCCAACTTGCGGAGCAGGTCTGGGGCCTCCTTCGCCTTCAGTTGAACGAGTTGACGGACGGCTTCGGCACGGTCGCTCTCGGGCTTGGCGGTGTCGTTCAACACAGCGAGGGCACGCTGAACCGCTTCCGGGTCGCGGAAGTTGACGGCCAGCTTGTTCACATACCCGGCGAGCTTGGCGTCTTTGCGAAGCTCGTCACGAACGGCCTTCCACTCAGCGGGGGCGTCCACGGTCTGATCGCCGAGGGCGAGGACCAGCCCGTCGAGTGCCTTCTCGCGGGTGTTCGTGTCCTTCACGTCGGCGAGGAATTTGACGCAGAGCTTCAGGTCGGCCGCGTCGCCGGTGGCGACCAGCCGCCGCATCACCTTCGGCACGATGTGATCGCGGACGAAGATGTTGTCCGGGGCTTCCTTGGCGAGGAACGCGAGTTCGGCTTCCAGTTTGGGCGAGCGGCCTGCGTCAGCGGGCTGTTTTTTCTCTCCCTTGTCGCCCTTCGGAACAGCCGGCTCACGCCGGCCGCTCGCCTGTTTCGTCAGCACCTTCTCATACGCCGTCCACGTCAGGTGCGGGATGAGCGGGTCTTTGGCGTCGCCCTGCTTCATCAGGGCGTGCAGCAGTTCGGTCACGTCGTGCTTGTCGGCCAGCCGGACGGCGGCGGACGCCAGTTCGCGGCGGACGTTCACATACTGCTCCTTGCCAGCCAGTTCGGTCAACCGCTTTAGCCCGTCGGGCCCCGGTGCCGCTTCAGCCACCGCGCGGACCAGCGCCGCCCGCCCGCGCGCGTCGTACTCCTTCGGCGTCCCCGGCCGGGAACGCTGCATCCACTCCTCATGCCGGAACGTCTCGTCGATGCGGGCGAGCAACTGCTTCTCGGAAGCCCCGCCCGCGGCCTGGTGCCACCAGTTCTGACCGAGGGTGCTGAGGAGTTCGTCCTTCGTCTTGTCCTCCAACTTCTCCCACCGTTCGGTCAGTAGCCGCCCGGCCGTCCTCACCCAGTACGCCGTCGGACGAGGGTTGCCCGGCGTGTCGTGGCGGGTGATGTCCCGCAGTTTCGGCCCGGCGGTGCGTTGCCCCGGCCCGCCATCACCGGTCCAACGGGACAGGGCGACCAGTTCGTCGTCCGTCCACTTCGACAGGTCGAACGGCTTGCACGCCTTCCCGTCTTTCAACTGGATGCGGTACACACGCCCGCGCGCGTAGTCCCACTCGTCCGGCTTGGCCTGGTGGCAGGGCATCTGGTCGTGCCAGTCGATCAGGTAGATGTCGCCGTTCGGCCCCCACTTCATGTTGATCGGGCGGAAGTTCTTGTCCCCGCTGACGAGGAAGTCGTCGCCCCGCGTGGCGGTGAAGCTGCTGCCGTTCGGCTTCAAGATGTTCTGCTTGACGCTGCACCCATGGATGCTGCCGAAGATGACCGAGTTGCGGTACTTCTCCGGCATGTGCGGGGCGTCGAGTGAGATCAGCCCGGCGTGTGCCCAGCCGCTTTCTTTGTGGAACGTGTGGTCACTGATTTCTTGAATCGCACCGTAGGCGTAGGGGTTGAAGCTCGCCCCCGCCTGTCGCTTGTAGATGCCGCCCGGCACGATGTGGTACAGGTGCGGGATGACGCAGCACGCGAGGATGAACTGGCCGTCGGTGTTCCGCCAGTCCATGCCCCACGGGTTGCTGGTGCCTTCGGCGAAGATTTCGAACTTCTTCGTCCTCGGGTGGAACCGCCACACGGCCGCGTTCATGCGGGTCTCCGGGCCGTCGAGTTGGCCTGCCCGATCATCATCACCCCCGACCTTGCGGTCGGGGTTCGCCTTTTCGCCCTGCACCTTGCTGTTGGTGAACACCCCGTGCAGGCCGTACAGCCAGCCGTCCGGCCCCCACTGGAAGGTGTTCAGCATCTCGTGCGTGTCCTCGCTGCCGAACCCCTTCAGCACCGGCTCGAACTTGCCCGGCTTGTCGTCCTTGTTCTCGATGAACCACAGGTACGGCGGGGCACCGACGTACACCCCGCCGTTGCCCACCTCGATGCCGCTGGCCAAATCAAACGCCCCCAGCCCGGCCTTCTTCCGCTCCTCCGGCACCGGGAAGTCTTTGCCCTCGCAGAACACCGTGCGCTTGTCGCACTTCCCGTCGCCGTCGGTGTCTTCCAGGATGACAATGCGATCCCGCGGGGCTTTGCCCTTCGGGGTGCGGCTGGGGTACTCGAAGCTTTCCACCGCCCACACGCGGCCTTTCTCGTCGATGCTGAAGGCGATGGGGTTGGCCAGGTCCGGCTCGCCGGCGAACAGCTTCACCTCGAACTCGGCCGGCACTTTCATCTTCGCCACCGTCTCGTCCGGCTTCAGGTACGCCTGACCGGACCCCTTGCGGTTGTCGAACCCGAACTCCTTCTGGGCGACCGCGGGTGCGGCGACGAGCAGCAACGCGAGCAGGACGCGAGGCATGGCGGTGATCCGGAATGTGGGGGGAGCGGGCGGGGAAATGATACAAATGGAACCGGGAACGGAGTGACCGGGTGGCGTGGTGCACACCCGGTCACTCCGTTCCCGGTTCCATTCACCCGGTCACTGCGTTCCCGGTTCCACCGCCTACGGCTTCGGCTTCTTCGGAGCGATCGTCTTCAGGGCCGAGTCCACGTCCTTGCTGAACTTGCTCTTCGGGTCGCCGTTCTCCTTCTTCGCTTCGCGCAGGGCTTTCACCGACCCGCTCGCCTTCTCGCCGAACGAGCCGAGCGCCTTGACCGCGTTCTCCTTCACCTTGTCGTCCTTGTCCTTCAGCAGCTCGGCCAGCTTCTTGATGACCGCCTCCGGCTCGTCCGGGCCGATCTGGCCGACGGCCATTGCCGCCGCCGCCCGCACGCCGGCGTCTTTGTCGTCCAGCCCTTCCACCACCTTCGGGATGCCCGGCTTCACCGCGTCGAACTGCCCGGCCGCCGCCACCTGCCCGAGCTTGGCGATGGCCGTGGCTTTCTCCTTCGCGTCCTTCGTTTTGTCCAGGGTGGCGATGGCGGCCTTGGCCGCCTCGATGTTCGCCTTGTTGTCCGCCCGCGCCGCCCCGCTCAGGAGCAGCCCGCTCACCAGCACCGCCAGTATGACCCGCGACATGACGCACCTCATCGGAAAGAGACGTGTGGAAGGTTGAACCCGCACCGCCGGCGGGAGTATCGGTTGCGGAGAAGACCTCACCCCCCGGCCCCCTCTCCATGTCATGGA
>JANNVG010001029.1:0-12254 GCA_031414395.1 Fimbriiglobus sp. | reverse complement strand
CTTTCCGAACCCGCTCGCGGAGCGAGCAGAGCACTTCCGGCGGCTCGCCTCGATCAGTCGTGTCACTTCTTCGCCGGGGCGTCGGCCACCAGGGTGGCGTAGTGCGTCACCTGCTCGTACTTCTTGCCGTCGTGCTCGCCGGCCTTCGTTTCCAGGTGTTTGAGCGAGGCGGCGTACCGGCCGGCGGCGTCGAACGACGCGGTGAACCCGTCCTTGTCGGTCTTCACCTTCTCCTTCTTGCCGTCGGGCAGCGTCACACTCCCCTCGGCGTCGGCGGTCGGCTTGCCGCCCACCAGGAACTGAAACTTCACCCTCCCGCCGTCGGCCACCGGCACGATCTCGGCGACGGCCTTGTCGCCGGCGGTCGCGTCCTTGCCGGTCGCCCCGCCGAGTACCGCCTTCGGGTGGTACACCAGCAGGGCCGGCTTCTCGCCCTTGCCGTACAGGCCGTAAGTGACGCTGCCGAACACCACCTTCGCGTCGGCCGGCAGCGTGGCGCTCAGCGAGTGTTTGTCGGCCTTGTGCTCGACGGCGGACACTTTGCCGCCGGCGAAGGCGTGCAGCTTCAGCCCGGCGATCTTTTCGATGGGCACGTTCTCGTCCGGCTCCAGGTCGTCGCTGAACACGACGGTGACGGTTTTGGCGTCCTTCGCCGGCACCACCATCACCATGTGGGCGGAAGCGGCGGCGACGGTGAACGTGACGACGACGGCGGACAGGAGGAAGCGAGTCATGGGGGTCTCCGAAGGGGGTGTCAGGGTTCAAAACAAACCGGCCGCGGATGACACGGATGAAGCGGATCAGAAAAAATGCTTGTGTCTGATCCGCTTCATCCGTGTCATCCGTGGCCAACTCTGCGACTCCGCAATCACTTCTCGTCTTTCACCGGCTCGCCTTTCGCGGCCAGCTTGATCACTTCCACTTCGGCCACGTTGCCGCCGCCGCCGGCCCCGCCGAGCAGGATGACGCTGTCGGTGCCGTGCGGGATCAGCCGGCCGACGTGCCGAGCGGCGGTCGCTTCGCCCACCTTCTCCCAGGCGTCGGCGGCGTCGGTCAGGCGGTACAGCGGGCCGGCGTTCGTGTTCACGATCAGTTTGCCGTTGACCACGGCTGCAGCGGGCGAGAAGGCCACCCGGTCGTCGCCCGGCAGCTTCGGCCCGGTCGCCCACTTGCCGGTCGCCACGTCGAGGATGTCTACGCGCCGGTCGCCGGCCGTCTCGCCCAGCCCGGCGATCACGTACACCTTGGTGCCCACCGTCGCGGCCGTCAGCGCCCGCCGCTTGAACGGCTGCGGCACGCTCTGCCACTTCGCCTCCTTCGCCTTCAAATCCAGGGTTACGGCGGTGTCGTGCCACACCGACTTCTCGCCCTTGCCCTTCATCTGCCACCCGCCGACCACCACCAGCGTGTCGTTCGCCACGACCACATCGTGCGACGACCGGCCGGCGGGCAGGTCGGGCAGCGCGTCCCACTTGCCGGCTTTCGGGTCGTACACGGCACACGTTGCGGACGAGTGTGTGTCGCTCGGCGTATCCGGTTCGTTCTTCGGGGTCATGCCGCCGACGCGGTACACCTTGTCGCCGTGCGTAGCCAGGTTCATCCCTTGCAGGATCGGCCCGCCGGTCAGTTCTTCCCACTTGGTGCCGCCGTCCAGCTTCAGGCGGTGGAAGGTGCCAAGGACCGACTGCGTGTCGTAGCTGTGCGTCTTGCCGGCGTGCCCGCCGTAGACGTAAACGTAGCCGTCGCACGCGATCGCGCCGTGGCTGGCGACCGCTTTGGGCATCGGAGGCAGTTCCGCCGCGAGCGCCGGGGCCGCGAGCAGGAGCAGGGGGAGCAGGTGTTTCATGGGAAAAGCTCGTGTGGTGTGGGGGCGATTCGGACCTCACCCCCCCGTCCCCCTCTCCATGTCATGGAGAAGGGGTGTTCAATCTGCTTGGGCTTCTGATGAACCGTGTCACGTCCGGTACGGTCGGCGAAAACCACGGCCCGCGTCCACCTCTTCAACACCCCCCCCTCTCCATGACATAGAGAGGGGGACGGGGGGTGAGGTCTCTTCTTTCAATTCCCGCCGATCACTTCGCCGCCGTCGCGGGTGCCCATGGCGTTGTACGCGGCCGGCGGCGTGCTGTTCGCCAGGAACCGCACGCTGCCGTCGGCGAAAGCGAAGTTGGCCCCGCCGGTGTGGTCGCTGCGGAACGCCCCCAATCGGGCGGTGCGGTCGGCCGCGGTGCCGACGACGGTGTTCAACATCACCCCCGTGCTGCCGAAGCTGTAGCTGGCGTACCCCCACACCCACTGCGTGTTGCCGCCGCGGAGTTGGCCGACGTAGGTGCCACTGCTGAACGTGTAGTCCTTCAACTGGAAGCCCATCTCGCCGGCCATGATGGTGTTGCTCGTGCCGTCCGAAATGCCCACCATTTTCACCCCCTGCTGGCCCGTCGCCCCGCCGCTCCCGCCGCCGATCAGCCGCACGAACACGCCGTTGTCGCTCGCCGAGTTGCCGCCCGCGCCGGGGGCGAAGAACGGGTTCGGCTGGTTGCCGATGCACACCGCGTAGCTGGCGAAGCCGGGGAAGGCGGCCGGCACCGGCGGGGGCGTCATGCTCGGGCAGCGGAACGTCTTCAGCTCGCTCGCCCCGAGGCTGGCGTTGGTGAACCCGTCGCCGTCCGCGTCGGTGGCGTCAGTCGGGCCGAGGGCGGTGTTGTACCGCCGGCCGATGTTCTCCTGTTCGATGTACGGCAGCAGCGAGGTGAACGCCGACCCGAACGCCGCGGTGTTGGCGGTCGGGAACCGCTCGTTCGCGTCGTGATAGCCGTGAGCGGCGAGGCCGATCTGCTTCAGGTTGTTCTGGCAGCTCATGCGGGCGGCGGCTTCGCGCACCTTTTGGACCGCCGGCAGCAGCAGTCCGATCAGAATGGCGATGATCGCAATCACCACCAGCAGTTCGATCAGCGTAAAGGCGGTTCGACGTGGCATGGAGTAGGTCTCCAGGTGGGGGTTGAGATGGGTTGGGGGTTAGAAATCGTTGACGACTTCCCCGCCGGCGGGGGTGCCGAGGGCCCGCCAGGTGAGCGGCGAGAGGCCGTCGCGGATGAACGACACGCTCCCGTCCATGCGAAGGGCGTTCACCCCGCCGGTGTGGTAACTGCGGCTGGTGACGGCGGCGTAGGTGGCCCGCGTCAGGGTGCGGGCCTCACGCGACGAGGTGAAGTCGATGTCGTACAGTGTGCCGCTCGCGTATGGCACTTTGGTGTTCGGCGGGAAGGTGGTGGTGAACGCGGTCTGGTGGGCGTACCCGTCCACCCACTCGGTGTGCCCGCTGTTCGTCTTGAAGTCGCCGCCGAGCGGCCCGACGGCGGCCGGGTCGGTGGGCGGCACGGCCGGCGCGACACCGCCGTCCCGCAGGTACGGCTGCCACGCCTTCACCTCGGCGAACCCGACCGTGGTGCTGGTGCCGTCGGTGAACCCGCCGACGGTCAGCCCGCGGGCCACCGGCTGGCCAGCAGACTCCTGATACCGCACCGGGAACGCCCCGTCCCCGCCCCGCCCGCTCGCCGGGTCGAACACGAACCAGATGCCGGCGTTCGCCGCGTAGTTGAGCGGGTAGTGGGTGATCGCCCCGTCCGGCCGTTCGCGGTCGTTCACCTCGCTCGGGCACAGGTACACCGGCACTCGGAAGCGGGCCGCCGGGATGTTCGCCGCCGCGCTGTACGGCTGATTCAGGTCGATCAGGTTCCGCAGGTTGTCTTGTTCCATGTACGGCAGCAGCACGGCGTGAACCGGGAACGGCTGAAACCCGGCCGCCCCACGCGGGTAGGTCGCCAGTGGCGGGAAGCACTGGGCCGCAGACTCGTAGTTGTGCAACGCCAGCCCGATCTGCTTCAGGTTGTTTTGACACTTCAACCGGTTGGCGGCTTCGCGCACCTTTTGGACCGCCGGCAGCAGGAGGCCGATCAGAATGGCGATGATCGCAATCACCACCAGCAGTTCGATCAGCGTAAAGGCGGTTCGACGTGGCATGGAGTAGGTCTCCAGGTGGGGTGGGTCAGTTCAGGCGGAGGGACGACACGAGGACGACAATCGCGGCGAGCAGCAGAGGAACGGCGGTGAGAGTCGCACAGAACCAGTGCGAATTCAGTACGTTTTGCTCGGTGACACGCGGCATTGTCATGGCCCTCCGGCGGTTGGCTCGCGCTTGTTGAGACACAGTGTCAACAACACTGACTCAATCTAGCAGCAGATCAGTGCGAGTCAATGGAATTTGAACCAAATCACTGCGCATTCCCACGAATCGACTTTCCGCCCGCCGAGTGGCTGTCCTAAACCCCGTGCAGTTCATTAGTTGATGGGGAAACGTCGCGGACCACCCACCGAGCATCACCATGAAAGCCGTTCAGTTCGACCGCCCCGGTCCGCCGGCCGATGTCGTCACCACCCGCGAAATCGCTACACCCACTGCCGGCCCCGGTGAAGTGTTGGTGCGAATGACGGCCAGCCCGGTCAACCCGTCCGACCTGCTGTACGTCAGCGGCAACTACACGATGCAGCCCGACAGTTACCCGGCCACACCAGGCTTCGAGGGCGTGGGCGTGGTGGAGGCGGCCGGCGGCGGACTGCTGGGGATGTTGCGGAAGGGCAAGCGGGTGGCGGTGCTCGGTTCCCGCACCGGCTGCTGGGCCGAGTACGCCGTCTGCCCCGCCAAGCAGGTGTTCCCGGTGTCGGCCGACATCCCCGACGAGCAGGCGGCCGGGCTGTTCGTCAACCCGCTCACGGCGGTGGTGCTGACGCAAGAGGTGCTCAAGGTGCCGGCCGGCGCGTGGCTGCTGCAATCGGCCGCCGGCAGCGCGCTGGGCAAGATGGTGATCGCGCTCGGCAAGAAGCACGGGTTCAAAACGGTGAACGTCGTCCGGCGGCGGGAGCAGGTGGACGAGTTGAAGCAACTCGGGGCCGACGCGGTGATCGTGGAAAGCGACGGACCGATCCCGGAGCAGGTGGCGGCGGCGACGAGCGGGGGGGTGAGCTACGCGTTGGATGCGGTCGGCGGCACCACCGGCACGGGCGTGGTGAAGAGCCTGGCCGCGGGCGGCAAGGCGGTGCTGTACGGGCTGCTCAGCGGCGAGCCGGTGAGCGTGGACTCGCGGTTCATGATTACCGGCTCGAAGGTGGTCCAGGGCTTCTGGCTGGCGGATTGGGTCCGCAAGCAGGGCGTGCTGAAGATGCTCGGGCTGATCGGCGAGGTGAAGGGGCTAGTGCGCACCGGCGTCATCAAAGCCGACATCGCCGCGACGTATTCGCTCGACCAGATCAAGGATGCCGTGACGCACGCCGCGAAAGACGCGAAGGGTGGCAAGGTGCTCGTGAAGATGTAGGGCGGGTCGAGCGGCGGGGGTCGCAACCCGGCAATCGGAACGACGGGAACGCATCCGTGTCCGATCGCCGGCCGCGACGCCCCGCCGGCTTTCGTGGCTTTCGTAGGGCGGGTCGAGCGGCTGGAAACGCGACCCGCCCTCCGGAATGACGGGTGGTGTGACATCGCCGACCGCGGCCGCGACGCCCCGCCGCCAAACCGCCGGACCGGAACGCGGCGGGGCATCGCGGCCGGCGGTTCGAGTGGCGGAGGTCTCCCCCCATTTGGCCACAAGGTTGCATTCCCCGGCCGCTCGACCCGCCCTACAAGAATTACAGCATCCCGAGCGCGTTCGCGCGCGTCTTGAGGGGAAACGTCACCCGCTGGCCACCCATGCGGTGCGACTCGAACACCGCACAGACCATCTCCACCGTCGTCGCGCCGGCGACGCCGTCGCACAGCGGGGCGCGGTGGTCCTTCATCGCGGACAGCAAATCTCGGCCGGCAATCAGGTGGCTCGCCACGTCCGCCCCGGTCGTCGCCACCGGCTCCGGCTTGCCCACGCCCCCGCTCGTGATCGGCACCCACGCCCGCGGCTCCTTGCTCGGCGTGAACGGGTTGCCCTCGATGAGATGTGCCAGCGGTTCGCGGTCGGTGCGGAGGTCGATCACCCCTTTCGACCCGATCACTTGCAGCCCGAACCCCGCCCCCTTCGCGTCCGGGTTCACCGCCGAGTCGAAGAAGAACGGGCACCCGCGTTCCATCTCGAAGCGGGCGTGAACCTCGTCGCCGGCCAGCGGGCCGACGCCCTCCGCGCCGTCTTTGACGTCCGCCTTCACCACCGGCTTGCCCTTCAGCAGCACGCTCGCCGCACACGCCGTCGGCTTGCCGCCGATCACGGTCGCCAGGTTCGCCACATGCGAGCCGAGCACCCACAGGTCCAGCGACCCGCCGCGGGCGTCCTCCTTCCCCCGCCCTCGGAGTTCGATCACCTTGCCGATGGCCCCGTCGGCGATCAACTTCAGCACCACCGTCATCGCCGGGTGGTACGGGTTGCGGTGGGCGACGGCGATCTTCACCTTCCTCTTGTCGGCGGCGGCCAGGATGGCGTCGGCCTCGGCGGGCGTGCGGCAGAACGGCTTCTCGACGTAGATGCCCTCCGCGCCGGCGTCGATGGCGGCGAGGATCATGTCGTGGTGCTGGTCGAGGTGCCGCGGGCCGACGGCCACCACCTGCGGGGCGGTCGCCTTCAGCATCGCCTTGTAGTCGTCGAACCCGGCGTCGATCTTCAGCTTCGTCTTCGCGGCGGCGAGGCCCACGGCGTCGGCGTCGGCCACGCCGACGATCTCGGTCTCGGGCAGCTTCAGCCACATGACATCCAGACCGTGCCCGTAGTCGCCGCGCTTGGTGTGACCGATCACACCGACGCGGACTTTCTTGGCCGGCGGGTCGGCGGCGAAGGCGACGGACGCGGCGATGACGGACGCGGCGAGGAACTGCCGGCGGTGCATGAGAGTCGCCCTCCGGGGGAGTGGGGTGAGGGTAGCGGGGCGGGAGGGAAGATGCAACGGACCTCACCCCCCGTCCCCCTCTCCCAGGGGAGAGGGGATGCTCAAGTGGGAATGTGTCTGGTCTTCGCCGCGACCCACGGAAGGGCTCACGTTGCCCGCTCCCGTGGGTCGCGGCGAAGAGGACGGAGCCTGGGCGGATTGAACACCCCCTCTCCCGTGGGAGAGGGGGCCGGGGGGTGAGGTCTCCGAACAGGCAACCCCCTCCCTTGGGGAGAGGGGGCCGGGGGGTGAGGTCCTTCACCCATTGCCGCACCCACTGCCCCGCCTACATTTCGCCCGTGTCCCTCCCACCCCACAGGTGCCTCATGCGCCGCCTCCTCGCGCTCGCGGTCGTCGCCTTCGCCACGACCCCCCTCCTGGCCCAGCCGAAAGACTTCTTCTTCCAGCCGAACGACCGCATCGTCTTCCTCGGCGACAGCATCACCGAGCAGTACCAGTACAGCACCTACATGGAGTTGTACCTGACCACGCGGTTCCCGAAGGGCAACTTCGTGTTCGTCAACGCGGGCATCAGCGGGGACACGGCGAACGGCGGGGCGGGCCGCTTCCAGACGCACGTGCTGGACGAGAAGCCGACGGCCGTCACCATCAACTTCGGCATGAACGACGGCGGGTACGGCAAGTTCGACGAGGGCAAGAACAAGGTGTTCCGCGACAAGACCGACGCCATGCTGAAGGCGGCGAAGGGCGCGAAGGTGCGGGTGGCCGTGTGCAGCCCGAACGCGGTGGACCCGCGGGTGAAGTCGAACGGGGCGGAATACTTCGAGACGCAGAAGCAGTTCTACGCCCCGCTGAAGGACCTCGCGGCCAAGTACGAGATGCCCTACGCCGACCAGTACGGCGTGACCCGCGCGGCGATTGAAGCCATGACGAAGGACGATGCGAAGGCGGCGAAGGCCAAGCCGTACTACGACGGGTTCCACACCTCGCCCCCCGGTGCCATGCTCATGGCCCACGCCATCCTGACGCAACTGAAAGCGCCGGCGGTGGTGAGTGAGGCGACCATCCTGACCGGCGAGACGAAGGGCAAGGTGGCCGGCCCCGTCGGGTGCAAGATCGAGGACGTGGCCGGCACCGGCACGTCACTCAGCTTCACCCGCACCGACGACGCCATCCCCCTGCCCATCCAGAAAGACTGGCGGCCGATGCTGCCGTACATGAACGAGCTGAAAGACCTGAACGTGTACGGGCTGACGGTGGCCGGCCTGGAAGAGGGCAAGTACGACGTGACGTGCGACGGGGTCAAGGTGGGCACGTTTACGGCGAAGGAGCTGGCCGCCGGGGTGAACCTGGGCAACGCCGAGGCCGGCCCGCTGTTCGACCAGGGCACCAAAGTGCTGACCGCCATCGACGCCAAGAACAAGCTGGTCCACCAGCGGTTCCGCGGGGTGGTCATGGCGAACGTGGCCCTGCCGCCGTGGGTGGCGAAGGACACGCAGGCGGCGGTGCTGAAGGACAAGAAGGCGGAACTGGACCGCCTGACGGCGCAGATCGACGCCGAGCAGAAGAAGGTGTACGAGCTGGCCGCGCCGAAGGCGCACAAGTGGGACGTGAAGGCGGCGAAGTAGATGCGGGGAGTGTTTTTTGCCACGGATGAACACGGATGGAAGGCAGGCTCCGAGCGACGAAATTGTCTGCCCGGAGCCTGTCGGCAGGACCGCGTGGGTCTCGTAGGGTGGGTCTGACGGACGGCGTCCTTCCGGCGACCCACGGAATCCACACCGCGTGGGTCTGACGGGCGCCGTCCGTCAGACCCGCCCTCCACAATCCCGACATCGGAGCCGCCACGCCCTTCGGCGGCCACCCATTGAAGCCGCCGCCCACTTCGCGCATACTTTCCGTAGCTCCCGCCTGCGCTCTCCTCCTTCCGGAACGCAACTCTATGTTGTCGCTCTCTCGCCTCCGCCGGCCGGCCGCCGTCGCCCTGGTCGGCGCCCTCCTGCTGCTCGCCGCCGGCGACGCCCGCACACAGCAGCCGCCGAAGCCGAAGCCGTCCACCCAGACGGCCCTCGAAATGTTGAAGCCCGGCCCGCGGCCGAAGCGCGACCCGCTGCCGGCGAGCAAGCTGCCGCTCGAGTTCGTGACCGGCGAGCGGATCGCGTTCGTCGGCAACACCACCGCCGAGCGGATGAGCCTGTACGGCCACTTCGAGGCCATGCTGCACACGCGGTTCAAAGACAAGAAGCTGGTCGTCCGCAACTTCGGCTTCCCCGCCGACGAAGTGGGCGTGCGGCAGCGGTCGTCCGACTACACCCACCTGGACGACCCGCTGTACGCTTTCAACGCCGACACCTTCCTCTGCTTCTTCGGCTGGAACGAGTCGTTCAAGGGCGAGGCCGGCGTCGAAGACTTCAAGACGAAGTACGAGAAGTTCCTCGACGACTACGCCGCCAAGTACCCCCGCGACGACGCCAAGAGTCCGCCGCGGTTCGTGCTCGTGTCGCCCATCGCGTTCGAGAACACCGGCGACAAGTTCCTGCCCGACGGCAAGGCCGAGAACGCCAACCTGAAGCTGTACGCCGACGCGGTGAAGGCCGTCGCCGACAAGCGGAAGCTGGCGTTCGTGGACGTGTTCACCCCCACCGCCAAAGCCTTCGAGAACAGCAAGGGCAAGTACACCGTCGGCGGGTTCCAGTTGAACGAGGCGGGCGACAAGGTGCTGGGGCAGGCGCTCGACGCCGGGCTGTTCGGCGCGCCGCTCGACCCGGCGAAGCTGGCCACCAGCGAGTTCGAGAAACTGCGGGCGGCGGTGAACGACAAGAGCTGGGTTCACCACCAGGACTACCGCATGGTGAACGGCTGGTACGTGTACGGCGGGCGGCGGACCTACGACACCGAGACGTTCCCCCGCGAGTACGCCAAGCTGCGCGCGATGGTGTCCGTGCGGGACCAGTACGCCTGGGACATCGCCGGCGGCAAGGCGGTGCCGGACAAGGTGGACGACAGCAAGACGGGCGACCTGATGACCCCGAACACGCGGTTCGGCGGGGCCGACCGCAAGTACAGCGAGAACCCGCCGGAGATGGGGCCGAACATCCTGCCGCCGGCCGAACTCATCAAGGGCGCCCGCGTGCCGGCCGGGTTCAAGCTGGAACTGTTCGCGGATGAAAAGAAGTTCCCCGACTTGGCCAAGCCGGTGCAGATCAACTTCGACAACAAGGGGCGGCTGTGGGTGTCGTGCATGCCGACGTACCCGCAGTGGAAGCCGGGCGACCCGAAGCCGGGCGACAAGCTGCTCATCCTCGAAGACACCGACAACGACGGCAAGGCGGACAAGTGCAAGGTCTTCTACGACAAGCTCCAGTGCCCGACCGGGTTCGAGTTCTACAACGGCGGCGTGCTGGTGATCGACCAGCCGCGGATGCTGTTCCTGAAGGACACGAACGGGGACGACGTGGCGGACGAAGTGACACCGCTGCTGGACGGGTGGGCGACGGACGACACGCACCACACGTGCGGCGCGTTCGAGTGGAACCACGCCGGCCTGCTGCACATGCTCGAAGGGATCGCCACCAGCACCACCCTGGAAACGCCGTGGGGGCCGCACCGCAGCGCCGGCAGCGGCGGGGCGTATGTCCTCGACCCGCGGAGCCTTCGCGTCCGCCAGTTCCAGTTGCCGAGCATGGCCAACATGTGGTGCTACGTGTTCGACGAGTGGGGGAACGGTATCGTCGGCGACGGCACCGGCACGTTCCAGACGTGGGACACGCCGCTGTCCGGCAAGCCGTACTCCGGCCGCAAGGGGGTGAAGGAGATCCTGCCCGGCGGCGTCCGCCCGAACCTGGGCAACGAGTTCCTGGTGTCTCGCGCGCTGCCGAAGGACGTGCAGGGGCACTTCACCTACGCCTGCGTCATCCAACTGAACGGCCTGACGCACTACAAGTTCAAAGAAGACGGGGCGTTCTACGTCGGCGAGCGGATCAAGGCGAAGGACGGGAACGACGACCTGGTGCGGAGCGGCGACAAGCACTTCCGCCCGGCCGACCCGCAGATCGGGCCGGACGGCGCGCTCTTCTTCGGCGACTGGGCGAACCCGCTCATCGGTCACATGCAGTATTCGCAGCGCGACCCGAACCGCGACCACGTCCACGGCCGCGTCTACCGGCTGATGGGGACCGCCGAGAAGGCGATCAAGCCGGTGACGCAGCACGGCAAGACGGTGGCGGAGGTGTGCGAGCAGTTCCGCGAGTACGAGTGGCGGACCCGCTACCGCGCCCGCCGCGAGCTGCACGACCGCCCGGCCGCCGACGTGCTGCCGGCCGTCGCCAAGTGGGTGGCGGCGCTGAAGGACACCGACCCGGACTTCGACCGCCTGCGGTGTGAGGCCCTGTGGGTGCAGGCCGGACACCACGCCATCGACATGAAGCTGGCCGACGCGGTCCTGGCGTGCAAGACGTTCCAGGCCCGCGCCGCGGTGGTCCACCTGCTGGCCGACGACCGCGCGCACCTGCCGGCGGACCTCGTCGAGCGGTTCAAGAAGGCGACGGCCGACGACCACCTGCGCGTTCGCACGGAAGCCGCCCGCGCGCTCAGCTTCTACGCCACCGCCGACGCCGCCTCGGCCATCGCCGACATCGCCAAGCTGCCGATGGACTACTGGACGAAGTACACCGTCGAGGCGTCGCTGTCGGCGACCGTGGGGGTGTGGCCGGCCGACTTCTTCACCGGCAAGCTGGCGAGTGCCAACCCGGAAGCGGCCAAGCTGGTGACGGACATCCAGAAGACGAAGAAGCTGGACAACCAGGCCGCCCCGTGGCTGCAAGTGCTGCTCAGCCTGGAGCCGAAAAGCCCCGAAGAGCGGAACAAGGCGATGCGGGCGCTGGCCGACATGAAGGGCGGGAACGCGGTGAACGGCAAGGTGGTGTTCCAGCGGCTGTGCGTCGCCTGCCACAAGGTGGGGCCGGGCGAGGGGGCCGAGTTCGGGCCGAACCTGGACAAGGTGATGGAGCGGGCGAAGGTGCGGCAGAAGCTGGTGGAGAGCGTCATCGACCCGAACGCTGAGGTGGAGGACAAGTACAAGTCCACCCGCATCGACAAGACCGACGGCAAGTCGGTGGTCGGCCTGCTGGTGTCCGAGTCGAAGACCGAAACCGTCATCTTCGACGGCAAGGCGAAGGTGGTCATCAAGGACGGCGAGATCGACAAGAAGACGACGCTGAAGCAGAGCAGTATGCCCGAGGGGCAGGCCGGCACGATGGCCCCGAGCGAGTTCCTGGATCTGATCGAGTACCTGTCCACACTCAAGTGAGGTCGGGTGGAGTCCCGATGGGACGACGGGGAATAGCCAGGGGTCAAGCGAGCGGAACCCCTGGAAAAGTGAACCGGCGGCGTCAGCC
>JANNVG010001028.1:0-13018 GCA_031414395.1 Fimbriiglobus sp. | reverse complement strand
GGGTCGCCGACTCGCTCCCGACACACCCGCACCACCGTCTCCACCACCCGGTTCTCGTCCAAAGTCACCACGAAGTTCTCAAATCGGACGACCACGAAACCGGACTCTTTCAGGTACTTCTCTCGTACCCGGTCGTGTTCCTCTCGTCCCAGGTGCGATGTGCCGTCGAGTTCCACGACGACACGGGCGGCGAAACAGACGAAGTCGGCGAAATACGGTCCGATCGGCTGTTGACGGCGGAACTTGAACCGACCGACCTTCCCGTTGCGGAGGATGTCCCAGAGACGTGCTTCGGCCGGCGTCATCTCGCGGCGGAGGCGGCGGGCGTTCTGCGTGGCAAAGGTTGGCTTCTTCATTCCGTTCCCCCTCACCCCTAGCCCCTCTCCCGCCGGGGGAGAGGGGAACCAGATCAGACACGCACCGGCCCCAGCTTCCGCGTCACTTGCCTCCGCAAGTCGTCGATGCGGTGCCGCAGACGGCCACGGACCACCAGCGCCAACTGATGTGCCGCCGTCCGCAGCTTGTCCAGCCACAGCTTCTTGTACCGCGGGCCGTCGAACGTGTGCGCCAACCCTTCCTCGCTCAGTCGCTCCACCAACACCGGGTCGTGCAGCTTCGGGCGGAAGCGATCCCGCCAGGCGGTGTCGTCGCGGTCCTTCTGCCGGAAGGTGTGCCACACGCTCATCGGCTCGCCCCCGCCGGGCAGGTTCACGCCGGGCAGTTGCTTCGCCTCCAGCCGCTCGGTGATCTCCGTGTACACCTGCTGCACCACCTGCGACATGGCGGAGTCCACCTTCTTCTGCATGAGGGTGGCGTCGAGGGCGAACTGGTGCAGCAGTTCGGGCGTCGATTTGGCGGCCAGCGCTTCGTCTTGCACCAGCTTGTTGAACTCCACTTCCAGCCCTTTTCGCGCCACCCGCCCGTACTCTTCCAGCTTCACGAACAGCGGCCCGCGGTTCCCGCCCTGGCTCACGCTCAGCTCGCCCAGCAGCGTGTACAGGGCGTTCTCCCACAGGCGGGCGTCGGTTTGCTCCTGCTCGTTCGCCGGCTTCTCGGCCATCTCCAGGGCGAACGCCAAGTCCGACGCGGCACTCTCGGCGTCCAGCTTCGCCTGACTCAGGATCTGTCCGGCCACGCTCGGCCCGACGCGGTCCTTGATGAGCCGTTGCAGCAGCCCGACGCTCCCGTCGGCGAGCAACTCGTCGAACGCGGTGAGCAACTCCGGCGTGTCGGCCAACTGCGACCGCACCGCCTCGTCGTCGCCCTTCTGGTCGAGTTTCAGCTTCACCAGGGCGATGGTGCGATCCGCCGTGCCGCCGTTGCCGTGGGCGGATTCATAGATGCCGTTGCACCCGAACACCACCTGCGAGAGGGGGATGTTGCTCTTCTTCATCAGGTCGATGACGACGTTGAACGTGTCGTCCTTGCCGGGGGCGGCGATCTTGGCGTGCCGCTCCGGGGCGTCCATCTTGTTCACCACCACCCACACGCGGCTCTTCAGGTTGTCGCGGAAGCGGGTTTGCAGCTCGGTGAAGATCTCGCTCACCTCGGCGCTGTCCATCGAGTCGGCCCGCAGGAACACGAGCGCGCCGTCGAGCTGGTGGATGAACTCTTTCGTCAGCAGGTCGTCCACGCTCCGCCCCGACCCCAGGCCGGGCAGGTCCACCAGCTCCAACTCGGGGTCGATGCGGTCGGTGTCGAACGTGACGCGAGACTCGCTCACCAGCAGGTACTGACTCGCCCGCACGCTCTCCTCGTCGGCGGTCGGGTCGTGCTTGAGCAGCCGCTCGCGGTCGGTGAACGCCACCGTTTCCACATGCGGCGTCTCGCGGATCAGGTGCCGGGCCTTGCTGTCCTCGTAGCTCTGGAGGAACGCCCGCAGGTACGGGATGTCCTTCTTCCGCACCGGCCGCTGACTGGACGTGCGGCCGGCCGACGGCGTGTGCCCCTTCAGCCGTTCGAGCAGTTGCGTCTCCGTCTGGCCGTCGGGGTTCGGCAGGCGTGCCCACTCGGCGAGGGTGTTCCGCCGCTTGTAGTACCCGTCGGTGCTGAAGTATTCGAGGGCGAGCGTGGGCGGCTTCTGGCCGGGCTTCACGATCAGCCGGGTGACGACGCTGGTGCAGGCGCGACCGACGCCCACGGCCGAGATGTCCTGGGCGAGCAGGTTGTTCAGGATGGTGGACTTGCCGCACTGGAACGGGCCGAGGAAGCCGACCTTGAACCGCGGGGTGGTGAGGGTGTCGCGGGCGGACTGCAAGCGGGCGAGGGCGTCGGCGACTTCCGGCGAGTGCAGGGCGGTGGGGTACTTGTCGGCCAGGGTGCGGGCGGCGGCGGCGGCAGTGTTGAACACCGCCAGCACCGGCCCCAGGTGGGCGGCGTGGCGGGGGTGCTTGAGGATCGGGCACTGCTCGGCGGCGAGCGGCTGCGGGACATCGGGCATGGTGGGACTCAATCGGATGGTTCGATCCTGTCGCCCCTCTGGGGCTTGTTCCTATTTCGCATCGGGTTCCAGGGGTTCCGTCACTCGCTCCGCTCGCCGACTCCACCCCTGGCTAACATCGGTCGCCGCTCCGCGGCGGGGTTGCGGGTCTGCCGTTGTGAGAGTGCGTCGGCCTTCGTTCAACAGTCCGGAGGGTTGTGGTGATCCGCCTTTCGCCCCGGAGGGGCGGCAGATGTTAGCCAGGGGTGGAGCGAGCGAAGCGAGCGGAACCCCTGGACACGTTGGCAAAGAAGGTTCAAGCCGCGGAGCGGCGACAGATCATTCCCACAGGTACTGCGGCTTGTACTCGACCTTGTACACATTCAGCAACTCGACGAATTCCTCCTGGAACGTCTGCTGGCGGTGGTGCTCCTCCTGATTTTCAATGTACTGTCGCACCGTGCCCAGTTCCGTGCGGCCGATCACGAACGCCCCGTATCCGGTCTGCCAACCGAACCCGCCCGCCGAAGGGAACGTGTCATGAACCCATTTCGACGACCCGGCCTTCAGGTCGCGGAGAACGTCCGCCAGTGCCCGTGACGCCCCGAGCCGTACCAGCAGGTGAACATGGTCGGGCATCCCGTTGCCGATCAGCAGTTGCCCGTCGAGACCGCGAACGGTGCCACCCAGGTACTCGAACAACCGGGGCTTGATGTCCGGGGTGATCAGCGGGTGGCGGTGTCGGGTCGAGAACACCAGGTGGTAATGCAGGCTCAGGTACGACGACGGCATCGGGGTGGTTCCGTCTGTCGCCGCTCCGCGGCTCGGGGGATTGGGGTGTCTGGTTCCAGGGGTTCCGTTCGCCTGCGGCTCACTCCACCCCTGGCTAACGTCGGTCGCCGCTCCGCGGCTGGGATTGGACTCCTGGCAACGCAATCCTGACGTCTGTACCGTCGGTCGCCGCTCCGCGGCTTCAAACTCGGCTCGTCTTATTTGTCTTCCTTCTTGGTAGTCGGCGGTTTCGGTTCGCTGTCGTCCCCGGTGAGTTCGCCGTTGGCGATCGGCTTCAGCGCCCGGCCCCACTCGTCGAACTGGCGGACGACGGCGTACACCGACTTGCCGTCCTTGTCTTTGTCGCGGGCGGGCACGGCGTTGAAGATGTCCCCCTTGTCGAACACGTACACCACCACGCCGTAGGCGGTGCCGTCCTTGAACGCCCCCCGCAGGGTCTTGGCGTCGTCCTGGGTCAGCTTGACGTCGGGCTTCACCAGGTTGAGCGGGCGGGCGAAGTATTCCGAACTCTCGTCGTGCGAGTACTGGTACTGGTTGTACCTCCGCGGGTCGTCGATGACGCGGGTCTTGATGGTGCGGTGCAGTTCGTACCACTTCGGCTTCACCCCGTCCTTGCCCACTTCGATGGTGGCGTCGGCGTCCTTGCGGGTGTACACGCTCAGGGGCGAGTCGTCCTTGTTCCCGCGGATGTGCTCGGCCGTCCCCTTCGCCGTCTCGTACAGCTTCTTGTCGCCCAGGTCCTTCACCTTCGCGTCGGCGGCCGGCTTCGAGAGCGGGAACAACACGTACGCCTTGTGGGCCACGTCCAGCCCGCCGTCCCGCGGCAGCACCGGCACCTTGAGGAAGAACTTGTTGCCGTCGATGGTGTCGACCCCGTCGATGCCGTCGGCGGAGATGGCGTCGCCCACGGCGATCGACACGTTCTTCTTGATGTTCAGCGCCTTCAGCGAGGCGCCCCCCACCTTGCCGGACGTCTTGATGACGCTGGAGAAGTTCTGCTTGGCCGCGTCGCTCGTCGGGAACCCCTTCATGGTCACCAGGTAGTACCCTTCCGAACTGGGCCACTGCCCCTCGTCGTCCGTCTCGGTCGGGCTGGCCGACGCCCCGGATTCGATCTTCGCGGTGAACGACTCCGGCGTGCGGGCCACCCCCTTGTTCTTCTCCGCGTTCGTCGGCAGCGTCAGTACGTAGTTGCCCGGCGAGCTGTACCGCACCTCGGCGTCCTTCTTGGTGCTGTTCGGGTCGTCGTACTCGACCGCCTTCGCCTCCCCCCTGTACTTCACGCTCAGCTTGCTCAGCCGCGGGTTGCCCTCGCCGGTCAGCTTCATCTCCCACTTCCGCACGCTCGGCTCGGCCGTCTCCAGTTGCCGGATCTCCACCCCGCCCGCCTTCGACTTGGCCAGCGGCAGTTCGGTCGGCTGGAATTTGGAGTCGCCGAGCTTGCCGTAGGCGTTGTACAACTCGACCGAGATCGGCTCGACCGACAGCCCGCTGCTGGCGACGCTCTCGAACGCGGCCCGCGCGTTCTCGGGCGTGCCCACGTCCTTGGCCGTCACCTTCCGCGCGTCGCGCAACGACTCCGCCACCCCCTCTTTGGTCTTGTCCGACTTGAGCGCCAGCAGGAGCGTTTCGGTCGGCAGTTGGGCGGACGCGGTCGCGGCACAGAGGGCCGCGGCGAGTACCGGCAGCAGCAGGCGGTTCACGGGGCACCTCGTCCGAGTCAGGGGGTTTTCGAACCGGCCTTGCGGGCCTTCTGGTATCGTTGGATCTGTTCCAGCACTTCCCGCGCGTGAACGGCGTGGACGGCGCTGCCCTTCCGCACCTCGTCGGAGAACTTGTTCCACAGCGCGTCCAACTCCGTCAGCTTCGCCAACACGTCCGGGTCTTGCGGGTCGTGCATCGCCTTCCGCTCCACCTCTTCGTCGAACGGCGGCACCTTCTCAGTCGGCTTCGGGTCGGGCGGCTTCGGGACGGTCGGCGGCGGTTTCGAGTCAGTGGTGGGCGTGGTCTCGGTGGTGGGCGTGCTGCCGGTGTCGGTGGACGTTGAACTGTCGCTCGTGCCAGTCGCCACCTGTTGGCCCTTCTGCCACAGCCACCAGATGCCGGCCGCCCCGCCGCCCAGCACCAGCGCCACGAACGCCAGCGCCACCCACAGCCCGGCCCCGCCCTTCTTCGGTGCGGTGCCCTTCGGCACCGGGTCGAGCGGGGCCTTCATCCCGGTCAGCAGGTGTTCGAGCATCTGCTCGGCGGGGGAGGTGTCGTCGGTGCCGACGAACTTGCCGGCGGTCGCCGTGCGGACGGTGTTCCACACCGGGCAGCGCTTCGCCCCGGCCGGCTCGGGTCCGCCGATCTGCCCGTTCAGCATGAACGCCAGCAGCCGGGCCACCACTTTCAAGTCGTGTTGAACCAGATCGGCCGGGGCGTTCGCCGACGGGTGCCGCTTGGCGTACTGCTCCGGGGCGCACAGTTGGCGGGCCTTCCGCTCCTCGCCCCACAGCGGCACGTCGGTCGGCTCGCTGCTCAGCCAGGCCGGTTTGGTGAGGGCCATTTGACCCAGCCACGCGAACCCCAGGTCGGGCAGGAACACGCGGGCCGGGTCGGACGACGACAGGTAGGCGGTGTCGGGCGAGAGCAGGCCGAGCCGCCAATTGTGGCGGTGCAACTCGGCGGCGTGACCGAGCAGCCCGCGGGCGAACTCGGTCAACTGCTTGGCGGCCGGCGAGTGGCGGTTGCCGATGACGCCATCCGGGAAGCTGTCGGCGTACACCCGCCGCCAATGCCGCACCGACACGAGCGCTCGCACCTGGGCGGTGGGCAGCTTCAGGGCGTACCCGTTCGCGCCGGCGAGCGGGTCTTTGTCCCACTTCGTCACGCCGATCCCGTGACCGCCCGGCGGGGCGGCGTACACCACGTCGTTGCCGACGGTGCGGCTCAACTTGACGGTGGCGTTGCCGACGGGAATGGGGACGAACGCGGCGGCACTGCCGAGCAGGCCGAACGAGGGGATGGTGGGGTTGGCGTCGGTGGCGTCGGCGGGCAGCATGAGGCGCCTGCAACTCGGCGGGTGCGGGCGATCATATGCCGCCGCTGCGAACGTGCAAGGGAGGGGACGACCGTGCGGCAGAGGAGTTCACCACGAATCACACGAATCGCACGAATGAAGTCAGAAGACAGAAATGGACGACGCGAGGGCGTGTTCCCTCCGAGGTCTCTCGTCCCCCCGGGTACACTGTTCCCACCTCCCCACGGGTTTCGTCATGCCCGCCCGCCTCCGCTTCGCCACGCTGCTCTTGCTGCTCGTCGGCCCGCTGACCGCCGCCGAACCCACGCCTGCCGAGGTGTTCGAGAAGCGGATCGCCCCCATCTTCAAATCGCCGAACCCGAGCAGTTGCGTGCAGTGCCACCTGACGGGCGTGGACCTGAAAGACTACATCCTGCCCGACGCCGACAAGACGTTCCGCAGCCTGCGCGACCAGGGGCTGATCGACCTGACGGCACCAGAGAAGTCGAAGATCGTGAAGCTCATCGACATGGGCGGCGAGTCGAAGGGGCCGGCGGTTCACGAGAAGAACCGCAAGGCCGAGCGTGAGGCGTTCGTGGCGTGGATCGCGGCGTGCGCCGCCGACCCGAAGCTGAAGGACGCGCCCAAACTGGACGCGAAGGAGTTGGCGAAGCCGGCTTCACCCGACGCGGTGATCAGGCACGCACGCAAAGACCATCTGCTGGCGTCGTTCGAGGCGAACGTGTGGGCGTGGCGGTTCCGATGCATGAACTGCCACACCGAGGGCACCCCGCAGAACGACAAGCTGAAGAAGGAGCACGGCGACCGCGTGGCGTGGGTGAAGAAGGACGGTGCCGCCGCCACGATGGAGTACCTGATCGCGTCGAAGTTGATCGACACGGCCGACCCGACGAAGAGTCCGCTGCTGCTCAAGCCGCTCGGCGAGAAGCACGAGGGCGGGAAGAAGTTCGCCGTCGGCGACGACGCCTACAAGGGGTTCCGCACCTGGATCGAAGACGTGGCGGCGATTCGCACAGGGAAGTACACGTCGGCCAAAGACCTGCCGCCGGCCGACTCCGGACCACTCAAATTCGGCACAGACTTGTGGTTCAAGCTGACCGACACCCCGCCGGCGTGGGGCGACAAGCTCCTTCAGGTGCGCGTGTTCGCCTACGACGAGAAGGCGAAGGGGTGGGAGGCGGAGCCGGTCGCCGTGTCGGATCGGGTGGTGTGGGGGAAGGGCAAGCTGTGGCAACACACCGTGACGCTACTTGCGGGGAAGGGGTCCGAGCGGGCGAAAGCGTGGCAGAAAGGTACGCCGACACTGCTCGAGGGCAAGTACCTGGTGAAGGTGTACGTGGACTCCGCCGACAAGTTGACGAAGGACTGGAAGGCGACTCTCGGCGATGACGAGTACGCGGGGCAGGCGGAGGTCCGCGGCAAGTGGAGGAGCGGCTACGGGGCGATGACGGAAGTGAACGCTACGGGTGTCAAGAAGTAGTTCACCGGGTCTGCCGGTCAACCCCAACGGGGTTGTTCTCTCAGCCCAGGGTTGAGGTGCGAAGCACCGACACCCTGGGATCCCACCGCGCCACCTCCCACGACCCCAACGGGGTCGTTCACAACACGGGTGAACGACCCCGTTGGGGTCGATGCTTGAGTGGCCTGTGTCCCCAGGGTGTCGGACCTTCGGTCCTCAACCCTGGGCTGGGTGAACGACGCCGTTGGCGTCGGAGGCTCCACCCCGTCAGCCGTTCCGTCAACGTCCGTAACCCACACCCCTCCTTGCCTTGATTCGTGTTATTCGTGTTATTCGTGGTGAACCTCCTTCTGAGCACCACCCATGACCGACCTGACCCCGCCCGACCCGGCCCCCGTGCTGGACCTCATCTCCGCCTTCCGCCGCACTCAGGTGCTGTTCACCGCCTGCGAGCTGAACCTGTTCGACGCCCTCAGTTCACCCAAGACGTGCGCCCAACTGGCCGGCGAACTGAGCCTGAACGCCGACGCCCTGGAGCGACTGCTCGGCGCGTGCGTCATGCTCGGCCTGTTGAACCGGACGGGCGACGCCTTCACCAACACTCCCGCCGCCGCCGAGTACCTGACCACCGCCAGCCCGAACCGGATGCTCGGGTACATCAACTACTCGAACGCCGTGCTGTGGAAGCTGTGGGACAACCTGCCGGATGCGATTCGGGAAGGCACGCACCGTTGGAAGCAGACCTACGGCACCGACGGACCCATCTTCGCCCAACTCTTCCGCACGCCCGAAGACCAGCGGGAGTTCCTGCTCGGCATGCACGGGTACGGGCTGATGTCGAGTCCGCAGGTGGTGAACGCCGTGGACCTGGGGCGGTATCGCACGTTCGTGGACCTGGGCGGGGCGACCGGGCACTTGGCCGTCGCCGCGTGCCGGCGGTGGCCGAACCTGAACGCCATCGTGTTCGACCTGCCGCAAGTGGTCGGGCTGACGCACGAGGTGGTGAGCGGCACGCCGGTGGCCGATCGCGTGACCATCACCGGCGGGGACTTCTTCGCGGACGAGTTGCCGCCCGGCGACGTGTACGCCCTCGGCCGGATCGTCCACGACTGGACGGAAGCGAAGATCATGACGCTGCTGACGAAGATTCACGCCGCACTGCCGCCGGGCGGGGCGGTGCTGCTCGCGGAAAAAGTGTTGCACGACGACAAGGCCGGCCCCGGCTGGGCGGTCACGCAGTCGCTCAACATGCTGCTGGTGACCGAAGGCAAGGAGCGGACGCTCGGCGAGTACGAGAAGCTGCTGACCGCCGCCGGCTTCCGCCACGTGACGTGCCGCCGCACCGCCGCCCCACTGGACGCCGTGATGGCGGTGAAGTGAGCCGGTCCAAACCGTGTCGCCGGTGGACGGGCGAGCGGGGCGTGACTCGCACGGGTTCGGCTGACCCTCTCAGTCGGTGCGGGGAGGTGGTGCGAATCGCCCCCGCGGAGAACGGCGGAAAACGGTTGCACTCGCTCGCCCGTCGCGGTACCCTCCTACTACTGCTGGTGTCGGCACCCACCCTCCTCCCCACGTCCGCCCGGAGCGGCTCTCATGCTGGCGATCCCCGGTTTCGAGTCGAAAGACACGTGCGACGGCGTCACCCGCCGCGACCTGATGCGGGTCGGCGGGTCGGCCGTCCTCGGCCTCAGTCTGGCCAACCTGTTCGCCCTGCAAGGGGCGGCGACCGCCAACGAGAAGAAGGAATCGACGAGCGAGGGCAAGGGGTTCGGGAAGGCGAAGAGCGTCATCCTGATTTACCTGCAAGGCGGGCCGAGCCACCTCGACCTGTTCGACCCGAAGGACGACGTGCCGGCCGCCAACAAGAGCATCTTCAAGCCGATCCCGACGAAGACGCCGGGCCTCCAGTTCACCGAGCTGCTGCCCAACCTGGCCAACGTGATGGACAAGGCCACGCTCATCCGCACCATGAGCTACACCCCGAACGGCCTGTTCAACCACACCGCCGCCATCTACCAGATGCACACCGGGTACACCACCGACAAGGTGTCCGCGTCCGGTCAACTGGAGCCGCCCAGCCCGAAGGACTTCCCCACGCTCGGCTCGAACATCGTCAAGATGAAGCCGCCCACCGTGCCCATGCTGCCGTTCGTGATGATGCCCCGCCCGCTGCAAGAGAGCAACGTGGTGGGCAAGGGCGGGAGCGCCGGGTTCCTGGGCAAGGCGTACGACCCGTACCTGCTCTACCCGACCGGCGACGACATGGACATGGCCAAGATGGACAAGGTGAAGGTGGACGACCTGCTGCTCCGCGACGAACTGAGCACCGCACGCATGGAACGCCGGGCGACGTTGCGCGAGACCGTGGCGAAGGGGATGCCGGACATCGAACAAGCCGTCAGCAAGTACGACCTCGATTCGTACTACGGCAAGGCCCTCGGGCTGGTGCTGAGCGGGCGGGCGAAAGAAGCCTTCGACCTGAAGAAGGAAGACGACAAGCTCCGCGAGACGTACGGCAAGAACACGTTCGGCCAGTGCTGCCTGCTCGCCCGCCGTCTGGTGGAGGCGGGCACGCGGTTCGTGGAGGTGAACTGGCCGAAGGTGGCGAACAGCGACAACCACTCGTGGGACGTACACACCGGGCTGAGCAAGCGGATGAAGGACCAGGCCGCCCCGATGCTCGACAAGGGGCTGTCGGCGCTGATTCAGGATCTGAGCGACCGCGGGATGCTCGACGACACGCTGGTGATCGCGGTGGGCGAGTTCGGCCGCAGCCCGCGGCGGGGCGTCAGCACGTCGGGGAATCAGAACTCGGACGACGGCCGCGACCACTGGCCGTACTGCTACTCGGCGGTGATCGCCGGCGGCGGGGTGAAGAAGGGGTACGTTCACGGGAAGAGCGACAAGACCGGCTCCGCCCCGCTCGAAGGGGCGGTCCACCCGACCGAACTGCTGGCGACGGTCTACCACGCGGTCGGCATCAAGCCGGACACCATCGTGTACAACCACCTGAACCAACCGCGGGAGCTGGTGAAGGGCGAAGCGGTGACGGCCCTGCTGGGGTAGGAAGTGCTCTGCTCGCTCCGCGAGCGGGAGAAGTCAGATGGGCGAGAGTTGGCGGAAGCTGATCACTTCGGAGCCGGGCAAACGCGGCGGGCGGCCGTGCATCCGCGGGATGCGGATCACGGTCGCCGATGTCCTCTCGTACCTCGCCGCCGGCATGACGCCGGGTGAGATTCTGGACGACTTCCCCTACTTGACGGCCGACGACATCCGCGCCTGCCTCGCCTACGCCGCCGAGCGTGAACGCCGCACGCTGGCCGCCGCGTGAAACTGCTCTTCGACCAGAACCTGTCCCCGAAGCTGGCCGTCCGGCTGGCCGACCTCTTTCCCGACTCGCGGCACGTTCAAGACCTCGGTCTCGATCTCGCCGACGACACGGTGGTGTGGGACCGCGCCCGGCAAGACGGGTTCACCGTGGTGAGCAAAGACGAGGACTACAGCCACCTCAGCATTCTGCGGGGCAGCCCGCCAAAGGTGTTGTGGCTGCTGCTCGGGAATTGCACCACTCGTCAGGTGGAGGACACCCTCCGCGCCCGCGTCGCCGACATCCTGACCTTCGAGACCGACCCCACCGCCGACGTGCTCACCATCAGTTGAAGGCAAGCCGTGCTCGCCGCGGTGGGCGCGTGACGTGGTTCACTCGCTCCGCGGGTGGTCTTCTGTCCCCACTCGCGGAGCGAGTGGACCACTTTAGGCCGTGGCCATCACCACCGTGTACCCGCGGTTCTCGACGGTGTCCACGCCGCCGAACGTGTCCACGATCTCCGGGATCGTCTGCACCGGCATCTTCGTTACGAAGTAGAACCGCCCGCCGGGGCGGAGGGCCTCGCGGGCGGTCCGGATGAACAGCCGGCCGACCTCGCTGTTGGCGAAGTACGGCGGGTTGGCCAGCACCACGTCGTAGTTGCCGACGGGCAAGTCGGCCATCGTGGCGGTCAGCTTGAACTCGGCGTTCGTCACCCCGTTCGCGGCGGCATTCAGTTCGGTCAACTTCAGCGCGCGGGCGCTGCTGTCCACGAACGTGACCTTGCCCGTCGGCCCGCACTGCGGGCTTACCAGACAGCCCACCACCCCCGCCCCGCAGCCCATGTCCAGCACCTTGTCGGCCGGCCGCACGTCGGCCACCTCCAGCATGGCCCGCGAGCCGTCGTCCATCCGCCCGTAGCTGAACGTGCCCGGCCAACTGTCGAACGCCATGCTCGGCCGGTCGCCGATCTTGGCGTGGTACGTCGTGCGGTGGCGGCGGCGGTCGCGGATCGTGTCGGCCGGGTCGCGGGTGCTCCAGAAGGCCGTGCCGAAGTCGCCGCCCGGCGACTCGCTGCACTTGCCGAACACCTTCTTCTGCACCTTGTGGAAGGCGGTGTCGCGCTCGTACTCGCTGAGGGTGATGAACCGCCCGCCGGGGGAAACGACGTGATAGCCTTGCTCCACCACGTCCAGCTTCAACTCGTAGTCGGCCTGCACCGACGCGGGGAAAATGACCGTGTTGAACTTGGCGGGCAAGTCCCACAGGTCGGCCCCGACGACGACTTCCGCCGTCAGCTTCTCCTGGACCAGTTTCTCCCTCAGCCGCTCGCCCTGGTACACGTCGAACTGGAACAGGGTGCAGTCCACGCCGTTCAGCGCGGACACCAGTTGCGTGACCGGCCACACCGGGCCGAGGGCGACGAGCACCGGCGGGGTGACGCGATCGGCGACGACGGGGAACAGGTCGAGGAGGTGTTTCATGGGGATATGGTATCAGACCTCACCCCCCGGCCCCCTCTCCCCTGGGAGAGGGGGTGTTCAAGGCGATGACGTCTCGGTCCGTCGGCGAGCGGGAAGGAACTTTAGCAGGTTGAACACCCCCTCTCCCACGGGAGAGGGGGCCGGGGCGTGAGGTTACGATGCCACCATCCCCGTCCGCACCTCCGCCAGATTCGCCACCGCCAGCGTCGCCGTCGCCTCGACCTCGTGGTGCGACAGCGGCCCGTCGGACAGCCCGGCCGCCTTGTTCGTGATGCACGAGATGCCGGCGACCGCGAGGCCGAGTGCCGCCGCCGTCTCCGCTTCGACGGCCGTGGACATGCCGACCGCGTCCGCCCCGATGGCTCGCAGGGCGCGGATCTCGGCCGGTGTATCGTAGCACGGGCCGGTGAGTGCGGCATAGATGCCGGACGGCAGCGGGGCTAAGAGGGAGTAGGGTGATTCGACGAGCCGCGACCGCGAGGGAGCGGGGTCAACCTCACCCGCTCCACACGAGCCGCGACCGCCAGGGAGCGGG
>JANNVG010001027.1:0-1512 GCA_031414395.1 Fimbriiglobus sp. | reverse complement strand
TCGTCTTCCGGCACGCTCCACACGACGGCCGCCGTCTTCGCGTCGAGCAACTTCTTCACCGTCGCCTGCACGTCGGCGGCCGTCACCTTGTTCACCTTCTCCAGGTACGTCTTCGGGTAGGTCGGGTCGTCGTACATGGCGCCCCGCGCGATCAGGTCGCACACGCTGTGAACGTCCTCTTTGGTGAACAGGAAGGCGGCCAGCATCCGCCGCCGCACCCGCTTCATCTCCTCTTCGGGGATCGGCTTCTCCGCGAGTTTGGCGACCTCCTCGAACACCGCCTTCTCCGCCGCCTTGCGGTCTTTCCCCTTGATCATCTCCACGTTCACCCCGAACCAGCCGGGGTGCCGCCCGGCGTTGTTCGACGTGGCTACGCCGTTCGCCAGCTCCTCGCCTTCCACCAGCCGCTTGTACAGCCGGCTGGTGCGGCCGTTGCTCAGCACGTCGTCGATCACGTCCAGCACGAAGTCGTCCGGGTCGCCCACCTTCACCGTGTTGTACCCGACCATCAGGCGGGCCACGTCGAACTTGCTCACCATCTCTTTGCGCAGCGGGGCCGTCCGCGGCTTGGCCGACACCGGCAGTTTCCGCTTCGGCAGGTCGGCCTTCGGGATCTTGTCGAACAGCTCCTTCACCGTCTTCAGCGCGTCGTCCGCATCAAACCCGCCGACGATCACCAGCGCCGCGTTGTTCGGGTGATACCACGTGTCGTAGTAGCGGGAGATCACCTCCGCCGTCGCCCCGCGGACGTGCTTCTCCTCGCCGATCACCGGGTGACTGTACGGGTCCTTCGCCGGGTACAGCAGCGGCAGAATGGCCTTGTATTCCAGGTCCCACGGGCCGTCCTCGCCCTTCTTCAGCTCGGCGATCACCGCCCCCTTCTCCTGCTCGAACTCGTGCTTCGCGTCCACCTTCGTGTTCCGCATCCGCTCGGCCTCGATCTTCAGCCCCTCCTTCCAGCGGTCGGCGGCGAAGTCGAAGTGGTAGACCGTCATGTCTTCCGACGTGTACGCGTTGTTCCGCCCGCCGTTCCGCTGCGTCAGGCGGTCGATGTCGCCCGGCTTCAGCGTGTCGGTGCCCTTGAACAGCAGATGTTCCAGGTAGTGGCTCAGGCCGGTGGCGGACTTGTCCTCGTCGCACGCGCCCACCTTGTACGCCATCATGGTCGTCACGACCGGGGCGGTGGGGATGGGCAGCAGGTGAACTTGCAGGCCGTTTTCGAGCGTGTGCGACTGCATCGCCTTGAACTGCTCGTTCGCGGCGGCGACCAGCTTGTCGTCGGCGGGCGCGAAACTGACCGTGGCGAAGAGGGCGGCGGCGACCGCCCAGCAGCGTGCGGGCATGGGAACTCCGTCCGGGGTGGAGAAGGGGCGGATAGTTTACGAGCGGGATGGGGCGGACGGGTAGTGGGGCTGAGGCCGGCGAACGGCGCGACGTGAGTCCGCCGGTGCTGGAAGTGCTCTGCTCGCTCCGCGAGCGGTCTCCCCGAACCCGCTCGCGGAGCGAGCAGAG
>JANNVG010001026.1:0-2776 GCA_031414395.1 Fimbriiglobus sp. | reverse complement strand
GCCGGTGCGGGTGGGGCTGGCCGGCGGCATCGCAACCCCGGCGAGCGTGGCCGGCGCGTTCGCGCTCGGGGCCGATTACGTCGTCACCGGCTCCATCAACCAGGCGTGCCGCGAGTCGGGTAGCTCCGACGCCGTGCGGGCGATGTTGGCGCAGGCCGACCCCGCCGACGTGACCATGGCCCCCGCCGCCGACATGTTCGAGATGGGCGTGAAGGTGCAGGTGCTGAAGCGGGGCACGATGTTTGCGATGCGGGCACAGAAGCTATTCGACCTGTACCGCGCCCACGCCGGGTGGGAGGCGATTCCCGAGGCCGATCGCGTCCAGATTGAGAAGACGTACTTCCGCCGTCCGTTCGCCGACGTGTGGGCCGACACGAAAGACTTCTTCACCCGCCGCGACCCCACCCAACTGGCCCGCGCCGACACCGACCCGCGGCACCAGATGGCCCTCTGCTTCCGCTGGTATCTGGGGCTGAGCAGCCGGTGGGCGAACGCCGGCGAGGCCGACCGCCAACTCGACTACCAGGTGTGGTGCGGGCCGGCGATGGGCGCGTTCAACGAGTGGGCGAAGGGGGGCGTGCTGGAGTCGCCCGCCGCCCGCACGGTGAGCGCGCTGGCGAAGAACCTGCTCTTCGGGGCGTGCGTGCATTTGCGGCGGCAGACCCTGCGGCAACAGGGCGTCGAGTTGCCCGACGACTGGTTCCCCCTGCGGGCGAAGAACGAGAGCGAACTCGACACGCTGATCTGAATCCGGATGAACATGAAGTACGCGGATGACGCGGAAGGGCCGCGGAGGAACGCGGATGAAGACCAGATTTTGTCGGCTCTGATCCGCGTCGTTCCGCGCTGCATCCGCGTCATCCGCGTGCCGGTTTTATTGAACCCAGAGACCACCGCGTTGAACACCGCGTTTTCCCCGCTGGCGATTGTGGGCATCGGCTGCCTGTTCCCGAAGGCGAACGGCCCCGGCGCCTTCTGGGCGAACGTGAAGCACGGCGTGGACGCCATCACCGACGTGCCGGGCACGCACTGGAACCCGGACGACTACTTCGACGCCGACCCGAAGCGGCCGGACATGACCTACGCCCGCCGCGGCGGGTTCCTGGACGTGGTGGACTTCAACCCGCTCGAGTTCGGCATCCCGCCGAAGGATCTTGAGGCGACCGACACGAGCCAGTTGCTCGGGCTGGTCGCGGCGAAGCAGGCGCTGACCGATGCGGGGATACTGCCCGAAAACCTACCCCCCCAACCCCCCTCCCTACGAGGGAAGGGGGAGTCTGCACCTACTCCCCCCCTTTCCTCCCAGGAAGGGGGGGGCCGGGGGGGGGTAGGTTTGGCCCGCCCGCCCATCGACCGTAGCCGCATCTCCGTCATCCTCGGCGTGACGGGCACGCTCGAACTGGTCATCCCGCTCGGCGCGCGGCTGGGTCATCCGCACTGGAAGCGGGCGCTGAAAGATGCCGGCGTGCCGGCCGAGCAAGCGGCCGACGTGATCGAGCGGATCGGCGAGAGCTACGTGCCGTGGCAGGAGAACAGCTTCCCCGGTCTTCTCGGGAACGTGGTGGCCGGGCGGATCGCCAACAAGCTCGACTTGCACGGCACGAACTGCGTGGTCGATGCGGCGTGCGCCAGCTCGCTCAGCGCTCTTCACCTGGCGGCGATGGAGTTGCAAACCGGCAAGGCGGATGTCGTCGTCACCGGCGGGGTGGACACGTTCAACGACATCTTCATGTACATGTGCTTCAGCAAGACGCCGGCCCTGTCGCCGACGGGGAACAGCAAGCCGTTTGATGCGACCGGCGACGGCACCATCCTGGGCGAAGGCCTGGGCATGGTGGTGCTGAAGCGACTCGCCGACGCCGAGCGCGACGGCAACACGGTGTACGCGGTCGTCAAGGGCCTCGGCACCAGCAGCGACGGCAAGGGCAACGCCATTTACGCGCCGAGCGCCGACGGCCAACGGCGGTGCCTGACCGATGCGTACACCCGCGCCGGTGTCGATCCGCAGACGGTGGAGTTGGTGGAGGCGCACGGCACCGGCACGAAGGTGGGCGACGCGGTGGAGGCGAGTGGGTTGAAAGCGGTGTTCGGCATGTCACCCACGCCCCGAACCGCGGTCGGCTCGGTCAAGTCGATGATCGGGCACACGAAGGCGGCGGCGGGGGCGGCCTCGCTCATCAAAGCGGCACTGTCGCTTTTCAACAAGGTGCTGCCGCCGACGCTGAAGGTGACTTCGCCCGTCGAGCCGCTGCAAGCGGCCGACTCGCCGTTCTACGTCAACCTGCAAATGCGGCCGTGGCTGCCGAGTGCCGATCACCCGCGACGGGCGGGCGTGAGCGCGTTCGGCTTCGGCGGCACGAACTTCCACGTGGCGATCGAAGAACACGCGCTGCAACGCGCCATTCCGGGGCTGAACCCGCCAGCGCGGAACCGCTGGAAGGAAGAGCTTCTGCTGTGGCGCGGCCCGACCAAGGCCGATTTGGCTCGCCAGGTCACTGCCTTGCAAGCGCGGGTGGCTGCGGGCTTTGCGCCCGATCTGGCGGATTTGGCGTTTACGCTGGCCTCGGTGGCCCCGGCCCGTGGGCTGGTGGCAGCCTTGGTCGTGGGGCGCGGCGAGGACCTTGGCGCAAGGCTTGGCGCTTTGGCCGCGCATCTGGCCGAGGGCAAACCCTTGCCCCCGGCGGCGGCTTTCTCGGATGCGCCGATGCTCGCCTCGGGCAAGCTGGCGCTGATCTTCCCGGGGCAGGGCAGCCAGTATCCCGAGATGATGTCGGAT
>JANNVG010001025.1:0-13031 GCA_031414395.1 Fimbriiglobus sp. | reverse complement strand
GAGATGTTGGGGACGGCGGGTGTAGTCCCAACGAGCCGCGACCGCGAGGGAGCGGGCCACGAGCCGCGCCCGCCAGGGCGCGGCGATGGCGACGACCGCTCCCACGCGGTCGCGGCTCGTCCGAAGAAGCCCCGCCCCGGTCAGCCCGGCCTGTTCGACCAACTCGAACAGGACGACCCGTTCACCCCACGAACCGACAACTGGAACGCCACGTACACGCTCATCGATACCGACGCCGCGTTCAAGACGTTCCTGAAGGAACTGAAGAAGCAGAAGCGGTTCGCCATCGACTTGGAGACGACCGGGCTGGAGCCGGTCGGCGCGTGGATCGTCGGGTACGCGATCAGTTGGAAGAAGGGGGAAGGGTACTACCTGGCGGTGCGCGGGAAGGGCGAAAGTCTGCTCGACCCGGATGCCACGCTCGCCGCCCTGCTGCCGATCCTCGAAGACCCGGCCGTGGCGAAGGTGAACCACAACATCAAGTACGACTTGCTCGTGCTGCGGGCGAACGGCGTGAACCTGGCGGGCGTGGCCGGCGACTCGATGATCGCCCACTACCTGCTGCACAGCGGCGACCGCTCGCACGGCCTGGACGCGCTCACCAACACCTACTTCGGGCACGCGAACATCTCGATCACTGAACTCATCGGCAAGGGGAAGAAGCAGATCACGATGGCCGAGGTGCCGACGGCGAAGGCGGCGCAGTACGCCGGCGAAGACGCCGACGCCGCGTGGCGGCTGGCCGAGTTGCTCGAACCGCAGTTGGCGACGGAGGGGTTGCGGAAGCTGTACGACGAGGTGGAAATCCCGCTCATCGACGTGCTGGCCGAGTTGGAGTTCAACGGCGTGCTGCTCGACCTGCCGCTGCTCGCCCGACTCGGCGAGACGATGGGCGGACAGGCCGCGGCGCTGGAGGTGAAGATTCACGAGTTGGCCGGGAAGGCGTTCAACATCGGCTCGCTCAAGCAACTACAAACCGTCCTGTTCACCGAACTGAAACTGCCAGTGTTGAAGAAGACCGGCATCAAAGGCGAGCCGAGCACCGACAGCGAAGTGCTGGAAAAGCTGGCCGCGATGGGGCACGAACTGCCGAAGACGCTGCTCGCCCACCGCCGGGTGACGAAGCTGAAGGGCACCTACGTCGATGCGCTGCCGCTGCTGGTGAACAAGGCCACCGGCCGCGTTCACACGTCGTTCAACCAGACCGTGACGACCACCGGGCGGCTCAGTTCGTCCGACCCGAACTTGCAGAACATCCCGATGCGGACGGAGCAGGGGCGCGAGATCCGCCAGGCGTTCGTCGCCCGCCCCGGCTGGCAGATCCTCACCGCCGACTACTCGCAAATCGAGTTGCGGCTGCTCGCCCACTTCTGCGACGACCCGGTGCTGAAGTCGGCGTTCGCCGACGGCACCGACATCCACACCCGCGTGGCGGCGGAGGTGTTCAAGGTGGGTGAGGCGGAGGTGACGAAGTCACAACGCGGCACCGCCAAGACGGTCAACTTCGGCGTGCTGTACGGCATGAGCGCCGTCGGGCTGGCCGTGCGGCTGGCCATCGACAAGAAGCAGGCGGCCAAGTTCATCGACGACTACTTCGCCCGCTACCCGACCGTGTTGGCGTACCAGGAGGGCGTGTTGAAGCGTGCCCGCGAGACGGGGTACGTCGGCACCGTCCTCGGCCGGCGGCGGAAGTTCGACCCCACCGCCATCCGCCCGCGGAGCACCTACGACCAGCGGAACCAGGCCGAGCGGGAGGCGATCAACCTGGAAATTCAGGGGTCGGCGGCGGACTTGCTGAAGGTGGCGATGCTGAACATCCACAAGCGGTTGAAGGCCGAGAAGCGTGAGGCGCTGATGATTCTGAGCGTTCACGACGAACTGGTGTTCGAGGTGCCGGAGGCGGAGTTGGCGGACGTGGCGAAACTGGTGCGGCACGAGATGACCACCGCGATGACCTTCGGCGTGCCCCTGCAAGTGGACGTGGCCGCCGGCCCGAACTGGCTCGACGTGGAGGACGTGGCGTGAACGACGAGCCAGCGCCGGTTGATCGCCCCGGAGGGGCCGCCGGATGTAGCCCAGGGCGGAAGCCCTGGGTTGGACGAACCAAACCACCCCCGCCGCGGAGCGGCCGGCGAACGTCCGACGGCCCCCCCGGGGCGTGGTGAATGGTGACACCAAATCCCCGGGCGTCCCCCCTGGGCTACAACCGACGGCCGCTCCGCGGCGGGGGTGAACGATGACCCGCACCGAACTGCACGACGCGACCGTGGACCGCCTCTTCGAGGCGATCCGCACAGCCCCTTCGTTGCGTCCGAGCTACCACGCGCTGAAGGGCGTCACTTGGGCACCGCACCGCGACTTCCCGAAGCACGAATACCTCTTCGACATCGTGCTGGTTCACGGCACGCCGAGTTTCGCGGTCGAAGGCGGTGTCACCCGACTGACGGGACGGAACGGCGTGACTACGGTGATCGACGTGATCGACGACGGGTACGAACCGGAGTTCTACGACAAGCCGGATTGCCTCTGGTTCAGCAGTACGACCGAGTACGTTCTGTTCGACCCGTCGGGCGAGTTGATGCGGCCGAGCTTGCATGTGGGCCGCAAGCGCGATGACTGGTTCCAGCCGGCGAGGTCAGCGAAGGATGGCGTGTTCTTCAGCACAGCCGGGTTCCGACTCGACGTTCGTGGAGCGGAGTTCACCGTTTCACGCAGCGGTCGGCCGTGGGTGGAGGAGGATCTGTTGAAGTGTCGTAAGGTCTACGAACAGAACCCGAACCCGGCGCTGGCGAAGAAGATTGCCGAGTTGGAGGAGCAAGCCCGTTGGCCCATGCGGGAGCCGGACGAATGACCCGCAAACCCGTGCTCGGGCTGATCGGCGGGATTGGGGCGGGGAAGTCCACCGCCGCCGCGTGTCTCGCCGCGCGGGGCGGGTGCGTCATCGACTGTGACAAGCTCGGGCACGTGGCGCTCGAACAACCCGAGGTGAAGGGGGAACTGCGGGCGCAGTGGGGCGACGCGGTGTTCAACGCGGACGGGAGCGTGAACCGGCGGGCGGTGGCTGGCGTCGTGTTCGGCACGCCGAGCGAGCGGGAGTGGCTGGAAGGCGTGGTGTTCCCGGTGATCGGACGGTTGGCCGACGAGCGGATTCAGTCCGCGAACGCCGACCCGGCCGTGCGGTTCAGCGTGCTGGACGCGGCCGTGCTACTCGAAGCCGGGTGGAAAGACCGCTGCGACCGCGTGCTGTACATCGACGCCCCGCGGGAGTTGCGCGAAGCCCGCCTCGCCGCCCGCAGCAAGTGGACCGCCGCCGACCTGACCGCCCGCGAAGCCGCCCAGTGGCCGAGCGACGTGAAGAAGCGACACGCCGACGTTGTGCTGGTGAATGACGGCACCCGCGAGCAGTTACAGGAACGCATCGATCACGTCTTAACGGATTGGATCGGGGGGAATTGACGATGACCGACGAGCAAACCGAACTGAGACCTGCCGGCAAGCCGCGGCCGCGCCCGCGTCCGCCCGAGGCGGCGGACGCGGCCGACGACGCCAACGGGTTCGACACCGCCGGCTTGGCCGAGGCGCCGGCGGCGGACGACGCGCCGCCGCACGAACACCCGACCGACCCGCACGAGCGGGGGTTCACCGCCGACACGAACACGCGGTACGAGGAGATCAAGAAGGGGAAGACGTACATCACCGACCTCCAGCAGATGACGCTCGCGCACCTGCAGAAGCTGGCCCGCGACGACAGCATCGACCGCGAGGAGTGGGCCGGGCTGAAGAAGCAAGACCTCATCTACCGCATCCTGAAGGAGCGGGTGAAGCAGAACGGGCTGATGCTCGGCGAGGGCACCCTCGAAGTGCTGCCCGACGGGTTCGGCTTCCTCCGCAGCCCGGATTACAACTACCTGCCGTGCCCGGACGACATCTACATTTCGCCCAGCCAGATCCGGCGGTTCGGGCTGCGGACCGGGTGCGTGGTGGCCGGCACCGTCCGCCCGCCGAAGGAGGCCGAGCGGTACTTCGCGCTGCTGCGGGTGGAGGCGGTCAACTACACCGACCCGGAGCAGCAGCAGCAGAAGGCGGTGTTCGCCGACCTGACCCCGCAGCACCCGAACAGCCGGCTGAATTTGGAGTACGCCGGCGGGCCGACGAGCGTGCGGGTGATCGACCTGATTACCCCGATTGGGAAAGGCCAACGCGGGCTGATCGTCGCCCCGCCCCGCACGGGCAAGACGGTGCTCCTGCAAGAGATGGCGAACGCCGTCATCGCCAACCACCCGGAGTGCTACGTCATCGTGCTGCTGATTGACGCGCGGCCGGAAGAGGTGACGGAGATGAGCCGGAACGTGAAAGGCCCGCGGGTGGAGGTGGTGAGCAGCACGTTCGACGAGCCGACCGCCCGGCACATCCAGGTGGCCGAGATGGTGGGCGAGAAGGCCAAGCGGCTGGTCGAGTTCGGCAACGACGTGGTCATCTTCCTCGACAGCATCACGCGGCTGGCCCGCGCTTACAACAACGAGGCGCCGAGCAACGGCAAGCTGTTGAGTGGCGGCCTCGACGCCGAATCGGTGCAGAAGCCGAAGCGGTTCTTCGGGGCCGCCCGCAATCTCATCGAGGGCGGGTCGCTCACCATCCTGGCGACGGCGCTCATCGACACCGGCAGCAAACTGGACGACGTGATCTTCGAGGAGTTCAAGGGCACCGGGAACATGGAGGTGCACCTGGACCCCCGACTGATGGACCGCCGCGTGTTCCCGTGCGTGGACGTGAACGCCAGCGGCACCCGCAAGGAGGAACTGTTGCGGAGCGAGGAGGAACTGCGGATGGTCCACGTGCTGCACAAGGTGCTGTCCGACATGCACCCGGTGGAGGCGATGGAGCTGCTCCTCAAGCACATGGGCAAGCAGAAGACGAACGCCGAGTTCCTGAAGGTGCTGAGCGTGGGGTGATTTGGCGAACGGCGCGACGTGAGTCCGCCGGTGTTCTCTCCTGGAACCGGGAACGCAGTGACCGGGTGGGTCATTCATCACCCCACTCACTGCGTTCGGGGTTCCACACCGGCGGACTCACGTCGCGCCGTTCGCCAGTCCGGGTGAACCTCCCCCCTCTCCCGCGTATCATGCCTGTGAGCCTCGCGGCGGCAACGGACAGGCTCGGTAAACATCATCCGCCGCTTCCCACTTCATGGCCGACGCCAAACTGCGGCACGCGATCGCGTTCGAAGCCGCCCGCCTGATGTACGACCGGGTCGAGTCGGAATACTTCACCGCCAAGCTGAAGGCCGCCAAGCGCCTCTGCCGCGGGTACGTGAAGCCGGCCGACCTGCCCGGCAACGCCGAGATCCGCGACCTCGTCCAGCACTTCGCCCGCATGCACGAGGGCGACCGCCGCACCGTCAACCTGAAGCGGATGCGGCTGCTCGCGCTCGACATGATGCGGCGGCTCGCCCGCTTCCGCCCGAAGCTCATCGGCAGCACCTTCACCGGCCACGTGCGGCAGGGGTCGGACATCGACCTGCACCTGTTCGCCGACGGCACCGAGGGCATCGAAGACCTGCTCGCGTCCGACGGGTACAAGTTCGAGGTGGAACGCAAGCAAGTGACCAAGGCCGGCGAGAGCCGCGTGTTCACGCACGTCCACGTGCGGGGCGAGTTCACGTTCGAGCTGACCGTGTACGCCGAGAAGCTGGCCAGCTTCGTGTTCACCAGCAGCATCACCGGCAAGGCTATCGAGCGGGCGAGCGTGGCCGAACTCGAACAACTCCTCACGGCCGAGTACCCCGGCTGGGAAGGCGAGATGGAGGCGGAAGCCGCGGGGCTGGACCCGTACCAGGTGTTCCGCGTGCTGCTCCTGCCGCTGGAGAGCGTGAAGCAGCACCCGCGGTATCACCCGGAGGGCGACGCCCTGTACCACTCGCTCCAGGTGTTCGAGCGGGCGAAGGACCACACGCTGTACGATGAAGAGTTCCTGCTCGCGGCGCTGTTGCACGATGTCGGCAAGGCCATCGACCCGCTCGACCACGTGACCGCCGCCTTGCAATCGCTCGACGGGCTGATCACCGACCGCACGGCGTGGCTGATCGAGCACCACATGCTGGCGCACGAGTACCGGGCCGGCACGCTCGGCGCGCGGGCGAGGAAGCGGCTGGAGGCGAGCGAACACTTCGACGACTTGCTGGCGCTGCAAGCGTGCGATGCCGGCGGTCGGGTGCCGGGCGCGACTGTCGGCACCGTGGACGAGGCGCTGGCGTTCGTGCGCCGCGTGGAAGAGGGCGAGGGGTGGTAGTTCGGAGACCTCACCCCCCGGCCCCCTCTCCAGGGGAGAGGGGGTGTTCAAGGCGAAATCGTTCCAGACACTTTCGCACACGCTCCGAAACTGTCGCAGGTTGAACACCCCCTCTCCATTCATGGAGAGGGGGCCGGGGGGTGAGGTCTCGGCAGACATCCCCTACAACACCCCTCCCCGCATCCCCCCCGAGGTCCGCCATGCGCCGGCTCTCCCTGCTCGCGGTCGCCCTGCTCGTGTCCCCGCTGTTCGCCGACGACAAGCCCAAGCACTCGGCCGAGTTCGTCTTCCCCTTGCACCCGAAGCACAACCACGCCCCCGGCATTGTGGAATGCCCGAACGGCGACCTGCTGGTGTCGTGGTACCGCGGGAGCGGGGAGAAGGACGCCGACGACGTGGCCCTGTTCGGCAGCCGTAAGAAGCCGGGCAAGGAATGGACGGAGGCGTTCGACCTGGGCGACACCCCCGGCTTCCCGGACGGCAACACGGCCCTGTTCATCGACCGCAAGGGCAAGCTGTGGATGTTCTGGCCGCTCATCATCGCCAACAGTTGGGAGAGCTGCCTGACGCAGTACCGCACCAGCACCGACTACGAGAAAGACGGCGCGCCCAAGTGGGACTGGCAGGCGAGCATCCCGCTGAAGCCGAAGGACTTCGAGAAGGTGATGACGGCCGAGTTCGAGAAGTGGCAGAAGGACGCGGTCGGGTTCAGCCTGCCGAAGGGCCTGACGCCGGACGTGCTGACCAAGAAGGTGCAGGACAAACTGGCCACACGGCTCGGCTGGCAGCCGCGGTGCAAACCGACCGTGCTGAAGTCCGGCCGCATCCTCCTGCCGCTCTACTCGGACACGTACAGCGTCGGGCTGATGGCCATCTCGGACGACGACGGCAAGACGTGGACGGCCTCCACCCCGCTCGCCGGGTTCGGCAGCATTCAACCCACCGTGCTGGAAAAGAAGGACGGCACGCTGGTGGCGTACATGCGGGAGAACGGGCTGTTCAAGAAGATCCGGGTGAGCGAATCCAAAGACAACGGCACCACGTGGGGGAGCGTGACCAGCAGCGAACTGCCGAACCCCGGCGCGGGCATCGACAGCGTGAAGCTGGCGAGCGGCAACTGGCTGCTCTGTTACAACGACACCACCAAGGGGCGGAGCAGCCTGGCGGTGAGCCTGAGCGACGACGAAGGCAAGACGTGGAAGTGGACGCGGCACCTGGAGAAGCAGGACAGCGGGTCGTACCACTACCCGGCCGTCGTCCAGGGGAAGGACGGCACCATCCACGCGGCGTACAGCTACTTCGTGAAGGAGGGCAAGAGCATGAAGCACGCGGCGTTCAACGAGGCGTGGGTGAAGGCGGGGGATTGACACAGGGTTCAACCCCAACGGGGTTGTTCTCACAGCCCAGGGTTGAGGGGCGAAGCACCGACACCCTGGGAACCTCCCGCACCTTCCCATCCGACCCCAACGGGGTCGTTCACTGGTTCCGCGGTGAACGACCCCGTTGGGGTCGGGGCGGGTACGGGCTGTGTCCCCAGGGTGTCGGACCTACGGTCCTCAACCCTGGGCTGAGTGAACGACGCCGTTGGCGTCGAATGCGGGTTCTCCCTTCCCTCCCCCCACCTCCGCCGGGTACACTAATCTTCCCGCCTGACCCTCCGCCTCGGGTTCTCTCCCTCTGAGGTTGTGTCCGATGAGATGGCTTCGAGCCGTGACCTGCGGCCTGCTGGTGGCGTCCGCCGCCCCGGCCGCCGACCCGACCGCCCCCGCCACCCCCGACAAAGTCAGCTACTTCAAAGACGTCCGCCCCATCTTCCAGCAGAACTGCCAGGGGTGCCACCAGCCGGCCAAGGCGCAGGGCGGGTTCGTCATGACCGACTACGTCGGGCTGCTGAAGGCGGGCGACGGCGGCAAGGTGGGCGTGACCCCCGGCAAGCCGGCCACCAGCTTCCTGCTCGACGAAATCCGCGTGAAGGACGGCAAGGCCGAGATGCCGAAGGGCGGCACCGCGTTGAAGCCGGAACAGTACGCGCTGATCGAGAAGTGGATTACGCAGGGGGCGGCCGACGACACCCCGGCGAGCGCGAAGACCAAGTCCATCGACGCCGACCACCCGCCGGTGTACAGCTCCGCGCCGGTCGTCACCTCGCTCGCCTTCTCGCCCGACGGCTCGCTCCTCGCCGTCACCGGCTACCACGAGGTGCTGCTGTACTCCGCCGACGGCAGCAAGCTGGTCGCCCGGCTGGTCGGGTTGAGCGAGCGCATTCAGTCGGTCGCGTTCAGCCCGGACGGCAAACTGCTGGCCACCGCCGGCGGCGACCCTGGGCGGTTCGGCGAGATCCAAATCTGGGACGTGGAGAAGAAGAAGCTGAAGCTGAGCGTGCCCGTCACGTTCGACACCGTGTACGGCGTCAGTTGGGCGCCGGACGGCAGCAAGGTGGCGTTCGGCTGTGCCGACAACACCGTGCGGGCCGTCGACCCGCAGACGGGCAAGCAGGTGGTGCAGATGGGCACGCACTCCGACTGGGTACTCGGCACGGCGTTCAGCCGCGACGGCCAGCACATCGCCAGCGTGAGCCGCGACATGACCACCAAGCTGACGGAAGTGGCGACCGAGCGGTTCATCGACAACGTGACGAGCATCACGCCCGGCGCGCTGAAGGGCGGGCTGATGGCCATCGACACCCGCCCGAAGGTGGACAAGCAGACGACGAAGGTGCCGGACGACGAGGGCGGCAAGTTCCACGAGAAGGCGTACGACGAGGTGCTGACGGCCGGGTCGGACGGCACCCCGCGGCTTTACAAGATGCACCGCGAGGTGAAGCGGCAGATCGGCGACGACGCGAACAAGATCCGCCAGTACGAGGCGGTCGTGGGGCGGGTGTCGTGCGCCAAATTCAACGCCGACGGCAGCAAGTTCGCGGCGGTCGGCAGCCTGGACGGCAAGGGCGAGGTGGCGGTGTACAACACGGCGGCGGACAAGAAGGCGGCCAAGTGCGAGGGCGTGACCGGCCCGGTGTACACGGTGGCGTGGAAGGCGGACGGCACGGCCATCGCCAGCGGCGGGTTCGACGGCAAGGTGTGGATCCACGACCCGGCCACCGGCAAGCTGATGAAGGAATTGACGGTGCTGCCGAAGTGAGCCGGACGGGTTGAAGAAATGCGCACGCGGATGACGCGGATGGGAAGCGGACGGCACGGATCAGACGGAACAGGATTTCTTCTGATCCTCGGCATCCCTGCCTTGTTCCGCGTCATCCGCGTCCCGCCTTTGAATTGATCCCTGAGACCAACCACCCCACCCACCTGACCTACTATGCGCTCCACACTCCTCCTGCTCCTCGCCCTGGCACTCCCGGCGGTCGCCGCCGAAGCGCTGCCCCCCAACGCCAAGATCGCAAAGCTCGACGTGTCGCCGAAGGCGGTCGAGTTGAAAGGGCCGTTCGCGTACTCGCAACTCGTGGTCACCGCCACGCTCGACGGCGGCGGCACCCTCGACGTGACGCGGATGGCCACGATCACCCCGCCGGCCGGCGTCGCCGTCGCCCCGAACGGGCTGGTGCGGTCCACCGCCGACGGCAAGGGTGAACTGAAGGTCGCCGTCGGCGGGCAGACCGCCGCCGTCCCCGTCACGGTGTCCGACATCAAGTCCGACGCGCCGGTCAGCTTCGTGAAAGACGTGCAGCCGGTGCTGGCCAAGCTCGGGTGCAACGCCGGCACCTGCCACGGGGCCGCCCAGGGGAAGAACGGCTTCAAGCTGTCGCTCCGCGGGTACGACCCGGTGTTCGACCACCGCGCCCTCACCGACGACCTGGAAGGGCGGCGGTTCAACCGCGCCGACCCCGACCGCAGCCTGATGCTGCTCAAGCCGGCCGGCGGGGTGGCCCACGCCGGCGGGGTGGTGTGGCAACTGGAAGACCCGAACTACAAGCTGGTCCGCCGGTGGGTCGCCGAAGGGGTGAAGAACGACGCGGGGGTCGCCAAGGTGAAGTCGATCGCGGTGTTCCCGCCGAGCATCAGCGTGGACCGCATCGGGCAGAAGCAGCAGTACGCGGTGATCGCCACCTACGCCGACGGCGGCACGCGGGACGTGTCGGCCGAGGCGTTCATCGACAGCAGCAACACCGAAGTGGCCACGGTGGATAAGGCCGGGCTGGTGACGACCGTCCGCCGCGGGGAGACCACGCTGCTGGTGCGGTACGACGGCGCCTACGCCGCCGCCGGGGTGGTGGTGATGGGCGACCGCAGCGGGTTCGAGTGGGTGCAGCGGCCGGTGTACAACGCCATCGACGAGCTGGTGGACGCCAAGCTGAAGCGGATGAAGATCGTGGCCAGCGACCTGTGTACCGACGAGGAGTTCGTGCGGCGGCTGTCCATCGACCTGACCGGCCTGCCGCCCACTTCGGCCGACGTGCGGGCGTTCCTGGCCGACCCGAAGCCGAGCAAGGAGAAGCGCGACACCCTGGTGGACAAGTTGATCGGCAGCGAGCAGTTCATCGACCACTGGACGAACAAGTGGGGCGACATGCTCCAGGTGAACCGCAAGTTCCTGGGCGACGCCGGGGCCGCCGCGCTCCGCAAGTGGATCAAGGAGCAGGTGACGGCCAACACCCCCTACGACCAGTTCGCGTACCAGTTGCTGACGGCCAGCGGGTCGAACGTGGACGCCCCGCCGGCCGCCTATTACAAGGTGCTGCGGGACGCCGACGCCGTCATGGAGAACACCACGCAGTTGTTCCTGGCCATCCGCTTCAACTGCAACAAGTGCCACGACCACCCGTTCGAGAAGTGGACGCAGGACCAGTACTACCAGACGGCCGCGTTCTTCGCCCAGGTGAGCCGCAAGGAAGACCCGCGGTACAAGGGGCAGCGGCTCGGCGGCACGGCCGTGGAGGGCGGCAAGCCGCTCGTCGAGATCATCGAGGACGCGAAGGCCGGGGACATCAAGAACGAGCGGACCGGGGAGGTCGCCGCGGCGCGGTTCCCGTTCACCCACGCGGGCATCGCCACCGACCCGAAGGACACGCGGCGGGTGCAGTTCGGCAAGTGGGCGACGGTGAAGGAGAACCCGTACTTCGCCAAGAGCTACGTCAACCGCGTCTGGAGTTACATGACCGGCGTGGGCGTGATCGAGCCGGTGGACGACATCCGCGCCGGCAACCCGCCGACCAACCCGGAGTTGCTGGAGTGGCTGACGAAGGAGTTCGTGGCCGGCGGGTTCGACACGCGGAAGCTGATGGCCACCGTGTGCAAGAGCCGCACCTACCAGTTGAGCGTGAAGGCGCTGCCGATGAACAAGGACGACGACGCCAACTACAGCCACGCCCAGCCCCGCCGCCTGCCGGCCGAGGTGCTGTTCGACAGCATCCACCGCGCCACCGGGTCGGTGAGCAAGCTGCCCGGCCTGCCGCCGGGGTCGCGCGCGTCGCAACTGGTGGACTCGAACGTGGACCTGCCCGGCGGCTTCCTGGAGCTGTTCGGCAAGCCGGTGCGGGAGAGCGCGTGCGAGTGCGAGCGGAGTAACACCCTCATGCTCGGGCCGGTGCTGGCGATGGTGAACGGGCCGGTGGTGGGCGACGCCGTCCGCGACCCGAACAACCACATCGTGCGGTTCACCGAGTCGCAGAAGGACGACGCCAAGGTGGTGGAGGAGATCTACCTGAGCGTGCTCGGCCGCCGGCCGACGGCCGCCGAGGTGACGGTCGGCGTGACGGCCATGCGGGACGGGGTGGCCGACTACCCGGCGCTGTCGGCCGAGCACACCAAGCGGAAGGCGGCGTTCGACGAGTACGCCAAGACCGTCGACGGCAAGCTGGCCGCCTACGAGGCCGGGTTGAAAGCGCAGCGGCCGACCGCGTGGGCGGCACTCAAGCCGACCAAAGCGGAGTCGAAGGCCGGGGCGACGGCGGCCCAGGCGAACATGGCGAAGGCGGGCAGCACGCTGACGGTGAACGCCGACGACAGCGTGAGCGTGACCGGCAAGATCGAGGCGGTGGACATCTACACCGTGACGGTCGAAGCGAAGCAGGACGCCCCACTCACCGGCCTGCGGCTGGAGGTGCTGACCGACAAGGCGCTGCCGGCGGGCGGCCCCGGCCGGGCGGAGAACGGCAACTTCGTGCTCCAGGAGTTCAAGGTGGAGGTGAAGGGGCCGGCCGACGAGAAGGCGAAGGCGGTGAAGTTGGTGCAGCCGCAGGCCACGTTCCAGCAGGACGGCTTCCCGGTGACGAGCGCCATCGACGGCAACCTGGCGACCGGCTGGGCCATCGCCCCGCAGTTCGGCAAGGACAGCGCGGCCGTGTTCCAGTTCGACAAGCCGGTCAGCGTGAAGGCCGGGGTGACGTTCACGATCACCTTCGACCAGCGGTTCGGCAGCGGGCACACGGTGGGCAAGTTCCGCCTGTCGGTGTCCGCCGACAAGTCACCGAAACTGGCCTCGCCGGTGGCCGCCGACGTGCTCGCCATCCTGGACACGCCGGTCGAGAAGCGGACCCCGCCGCAGAAGGAGAAGATTCGCGGCATGTTCATCGCGCAGGACGCCGAGTACGCCCGCCTGCAACGCGAGATCCCCATCGCCCCGCCGGTCGATCCGCGGGCCGTCGGTGCCCAAGACCTGACGTGGGCGCTCATGAACACCCCGGCGTTCCTGTTCAACCGCTGAGCGACTCGTGGCGGCGGGGGCGGGAAATGGGCCCCGCGCCCCCCGCGGGTTTGGTGCCCCGCGGCCGCTTACCCGGGGCCAAT
>JANNVG010001024.1:0-3340 GCA_031414395.1 Fimbriiglobus sp. | reverse complement strand
TGTGTTCGGGGGGGGGGGGGGGGGGGGGTTGTTTTACCCCCCCGGGCGCCCCCCCCCGCCGGTTCACCGGAAGGTGCTGCGTTGGCGCTTGAACTGCTCGATCCCGCGACCGAATCCGCCGCCGGCGGCGACTCTGAGTATCTGTACACCCTCAACTTCGGCCCGCAGCACCCGGCCACGCACACCACCTTGCGGCTCATCCTCACGCTCGACGGCGAGACCATCGTGAAGGCGGTGCCGGACATCGGCTACCTGCACAGCGGGTTCGAGAAGCTGGGTGAAGACCTCGACTTCAACCAGTATGTGACCATTGTTGACCGCATGAACTACATCTCACCGTTCGCCAACGAGGTGAGTTGGTTTCACACAGTTGAAAAGCTACTCGGGTTGGAAATCACTCCGCGGTGCAAGTACCTCCGCACCATCCTGGCCGAACTCGCCCGCATCTCCGACCACCTGCTGTGCGTGGCCGCCGCCTCGCTCGACTTGGGCGGGCTGACCACCTTCTTCTACGCCTTCAACGAGCGGGAGAAGATCTACGACATCTTCGAGAGCGCGAGCGGGCAGCGGTTCCACCCGAGCTACCTGCGGGTGGGCGGGATGATGAACGACATCACCGACGACGTGGTGCAGAAGGTCCGCGATTTCGTGAAGACGTTCCCGGCCGCCGTGAACGACATCGCCCGGTTGCTGAACCGCAACAAGATCTTCCAGGACCGCACCAAGGGCGTTGGCGTGCTGACGAAGGACGAGGCCATCAACCGAAGCACGACGGGGGTCGTGGCGCGGGCGTCGGGCGTCACCCGCGATCTGCGGAAGGACGAGCCGTACCTGGCTTACCCGGAGTTGCAAGGGTCGTTCAAAGTGGTGGCCAGTAAAGGTGGCGACTGCCTGTCCCGCTACCTCGTCCGCATGGGTGAGATGGCCGAGAGCCTGAAAATCGTGGCCGCGGCGGTGGAGAACATCCCCAGCGGGCCGGTGAACGTGGACATCGAAGGCAAGGTGAGCGTGCCCGACAAGAGCGCCACCTACCGCAGCATCGAAGGGCTCATCCAGCACTTCGAACTGTTCATGTGGAACCGGCGGATCGAGACGCCGGTGAACGAGGTGTACGGGGCGACGGAGACGGCGAACGGCGAACTCGGCTTCTACCTGGTGGCCGACGGCAGCGCGAAGGCGTGGCGGGCACGGACCCGACCGCCGTCGTTCATCCACTTCGCCTGCTTCCCGCACTTGATTGAGGGGCACCAGATTTCCGACGTGCCGGCGGTCCTGGGCAGCCTGAACATCATCGCGGCGGAGCTAGACAGATGAAGCCCTCTCTGGTCAAGATCGCTTACGGACTGCTTCTCCTCCCGCTCTTCGGTTGTGGAGGTGGAACCAAATCCGAAGACCAACCGTTAACCGGGTCTGATCCCGAATTGAACGGCACCTGGGTAGCCACCCGGATGGAGGAGGGTGGTGTTGTGATGTCGGCGGCGGAGCTCAAGAAGATGGGCCTGACCTACCACTACGACAACGGGAAGTTGACGGTCAACAACGCCCGGAACAACACGCAACATCAAACCTACGCCGTCGATCCGACCGCGACTCCGAAGAGGATGAGTGTTGACGTCAAAGGAATGAAGTCCAAGGACATCTACCAGATCAGCGGGAAGGAACTCAAGATCTGCATGAGTCTTGATGGCAAACAGTACCCCACTGAGTTCGTTTCCAAGCCGAACTCTACCGACCTCATCGTACTTGTTCGGAAGTAACCGGCCGACATCGCTGGGAGAAGATTCAATGCCGGCGCTGAACGACGACATCAAGGACCGTATCCGGGCGTACATCCCCCGGTACCCGAGCAAGCAGGCGGTGACGCTGCCGGCGCTGCATCTGGTGCATGACGAGTACCGCACCGTGTCGAACGAGGCGATGGTCGAGATCGCCGCGCTGCTCGATTTGCACCCGAGTGAAGTCCACGACACGATGACCTTCTACGAGTTCTTCAAGCACGACGGCGACAAGTTGGGGAAGACTCGGTTGTGGGTGTGCCGCGGGCTGGCGTGCATGCTCCGCGGTGCCTACGAACTGCAAGACCACTGCGAACACAAACTCGGCGTGAAGTGCGGTGAGACGACCGCCGACGGCAAGATCACGCTCGAATTCGCCGAGTGCATCGGGGCGTGCGACGGTGCCCCGGCCTGCCTGCAGGACGACGTGCATGTGATGGACGTCACCACCGAGAAGGCGGATACGTTGATTGCGGAATTGAACAGGTAACTGCGGAACGAGCCGCGACCGCAAGGGAGCGGAATTGAAACATACCACTCCCTTGCGGTCGCGGCTCGTGAGGACCACAAATGACCTTCGAACCCACATTGCTGGCCCGTGTGAACAAGCCGAACCCCGCCAAGCTGGAAGGCTACCGGGCGGACGGCGGGTACGCGGCGTTCGAGCGCGCTTTGAAAGAGAAGCAGCCGCTCGACGTGGTCACACAGGTGAAGGACTCCGGCCTCCGCGGTCGCGGCGGGGCCGGCTTCCCGACCGGGTTGAAGTGGACCTTCCTGCCGAAGGACCACCCCGGCCCGATCTACCTGTGCATCAACGCCGATGAGAGCGAGCCGTGTACTTACAACAACCGCATCCTGATGGAGAAGGATCCGCATCAGGTGCTCGAAGGCATCATGCTTTCGTGTTATGCGATCAAATCCCAGCGGGCGTACTTCTACATCCGGCATGAGTACGGTGACGCCTACCGCACCCTGCAATCCGCGATTGATGAATGTTATTCCGCCGCGCTGCTCGGCAAGAACGTCCTCGGCAAAGGGTTCGACCTCGACATCTTCCTGCACCGCGGGGCCGGGGCGTACATCTGCGGCGAGGAGACGGGGCTGATCGAATCACTCGAAGGCAAACGGGCGTGGCCGCGGATCAAGCCGCCCTTCCCCGCCGTCGAAGGGGCCTTCCGCAAGCCGACCATCGTGAACAACGTCGAGACGATGGCGTGCGTCACGCAGATCATGCGGCGGGGCATCGACTGGTTCAAGAGCATGGGCGTGCCGCCCGACCCGAAGAACCCCCGCGACGCCGGCAGCTACGGGCCGAAGCTGTACACCCTCGCCGGGCACGTGGAGAAACCGATTTGCGTCGAGGTGCCGATGGGCATCACCTGCCGCGACCTGGTCGAGAAGCACGGCGGCGGGGTGTGGAAGGGCCGTAAGGCGAAGGCGGTCAACCCCGGCGGGCTGAGCATGGGGTTCCTTGATGTCAACGCCCCGCTCAAGGGAACCGACGGCCAGACCGAGTACGACATCCCGCTTGACTTCAACGGGCCGGGTCGCATCGGCTGCCTCGG
>JANNVG010001023.1:0-5475 GCA_031414395.1 Fimbriiglobus sp. | reverse complement strand
CCCCCGGCCGGCCCCCCCGGCGGGGGGGGGGGGGGGGGGCCGCGGGGCCGGCGTAGTCGCCCCGGCGGTCGGCGTGCTAGGCGTAGTACACGGGCACGTTCAGGTCGTAGAACTCGGCTTCCAGGTACTCGAGGGCGAGGGCGAAGTTGAGGATGGCGATGTCGTTCGCCTTCGACGGGGTCGCGCTGAAGGTCAGTGCCGGCCCGTTGTTCAGGCTGTCGATGAACGGCCCGGCCAGGTTCACCACCTGGGCGATGGACAGCGGGGCGTCGAACGTCTGCTCGTTGCCGATCACGTCGACCGTGCTCACGTCGTTGAACAGCACGTTCAGGTAGCCGGCGTGCCGGGCCTCGATGAGGGCGATGGAGCCGGCGGCGGCCAGCACCTGGCGGTTGAAGATGACCGGCGCGGCCCCCAGGTAGGCCCCCACCCCGGTGTTCTCCAGCGCCTGCGAGACGGTGGCGAACGCCTTCAGGTTCGGCTGGGCGAGGCCCTTGAACGTGGGCTTCGGCCGGGGCACCCCGCCGAGCTGGGTGATCAGCCCGACGACCGCCTTCACGTGCTCCGTCTCGTGCTTGCGGATGGCCTGGAACTGGAGCTTGTTCCACCCCGGGTACAGGTTCGGGACGGCGTCATCGGCCGCGCGGGCCGAGCCGGGGGAGAGCAGCAGCCCGCCGGCGGCGGCGGCGGCGAGGCCGCCGGCGAAAAACCCGCGGCGGCTGGACCCGGTCGGGGTGTTCAGGTTCTCACTCATGGTCGGACTCCGGAAGGAAGGAAGGAAACGGGAGGAGGAAGCCGGCGGCGGGATGTTCCGCCGCCGGGAAGGAACGGTCAGCCCACGTACAGGCCGCCGACGGACGTCGAGTCGAACACGAAGCGGTCGATGATCGCCAGCGGGGAGCCGCTCGGCAGCGTGCGGGCGTCGAGCGCCCGCAGGCGCAGCCCGCCCCCGCGGTTGGGGCCGGTGAGCAGGTCGTCGGACCCGTCCGCGTTCACGTCGGCGGTGCCCACGTTCACCCCGCCGTTGAAGGCCACCTCGTAGGCGAAGAAGTCGGCCACCGGCACCACCGCGTTGGAGGCCAGGTCGCGGCCGTTCAGCACTCGCACCCGCGGCCCGGCGCCCGCCCCCGCGCCCACGACCAGGTCGTCACGCCCGTCCACGTTGAACTCGCCGGCGGCCACGTTCACCCCGCCGGTGAACGCGACCTCGTAGGCGAAGAAGTCGGCGATCGTCACCACCGTATTGGTGGCCAGGTCGCGGCCGTTGAGCACCCGCACCCGCGGGCCGCCGCCCGCCCCGGCCCCGACGGCCACGTCATCGAAACTGTCGCCGTTGAACTCCCCGCCGGCGACGCTCACCCCGCCGGCGAAGGCCACCTCGAAGGCGAAGAAGTCGGCCACCGTCACGGCCGTGTTGGTCGACAGGGCGACGCCGTCGAGCACCCGCACCCGCGGGCCGCCGCCCGCCCCCGCGCCCACGATCAGGTCGGCGAACCCGTCCGCGTTCACGTCGCCCGTGGACAGGGTGACGCCGCCGTTGAAGGCGATGTCGAAGGCGAACAGGTCGGCCAGGGGGGCGAGGACGCCGGCGGACAGGTTCCGCCCGTCGTACACCGTCACCCGCGGGCCGCCGCCGGCCCCCGCGCCCACGATCAGGTCTTCGAACCCGTCCCGGTTGATGTCGCCCGTGGCCACCGTCGCCGTCCCGCCGAACTGCCCCTGGAAGGCGGCGAAGTTGAACAACTCCGCCCCGCCGTTCGTGGCCGACACCGACACCCGCGCGCCCGACGCGGTGGCGGCGAAGATGCGGAAGTTGGGCGGCAGGACGGTCGGCGGCACCGGCGCGGCCGGCGGCACGCCCGGCGGCGACACGGGCGGAGCCGGCGGCGACACGGGCGGCGACGGCGGCACCGGCGGCGACGGCGGCACGCCCGGCGGCACCGGCGGCGGGCTGAGCGGCGGCGCGGGCGGGGACACCACCTCCGGAATGGTCACGGTGGTGGTCGTCGTCGCCCCGAGGGTGGCCCCGCCGGTCGGGCCGGTCAGGTTCAGGGTGAACGTCTTCGCCTGCGAGGGGGAGGGCGGGCCGGCGGGCAGGAGGAGGAACACCGTCTGACTGGTCACACCGGGGGCGAACGACAGGGTGCCGGCGGTGGCCAGGTAGTCGGTGCCGGCCACCGCCGACCCGTCGGCCGTGGCGAAGTTCACCGTCACCGCCAGGGACGCCCCTCCGGTGCGGGTGACGGTCACGCCGATCGGGTCGCGGTCGGCGGCGAACGCGATGGCCGAGACGGACAGTTGCAGCACACCCGCCCCGGCCGCCGGCGGCATAATGGTCATGCCGAGCAGGGCGGTGGACGAGTTGCCGAGTGAGGTGGCGGTGGCGGTGGTCAGGTTCAGCGAGTACACGCTGGAGCCGGTCACGGCGAACGCCTCGCCGGTGTTCGAGTCGATGTCGAACGACGCCCCCGGGCCGAAGTCGATCAGGTTGAAGCCGCCGTCGCGGATCTGTTCCACGACCGTCGACAGCCCGCCGTTCGGGCTGGGGGTGCCTTCCGGCCCGCCGATTTGGTAGAGCAGGTCTTGGGTCGGGTCGATGGCGTACAGGGTGGTGACGAACGTGCCCGGCGTCGCGCCGGGGTCGCGGGTGTACGCGGCGGCCACCGCCTGCGGGGGCGGGGTGATCGGGTCGCCGGGGTTGGTGCCGTAGTACCCCTGGTTCGTCTCGCTGTTCGGGTCGAAGGAGAGGACGGCGTCGGCGACCGCCACCCCGTTGGTCGGGTTGATCCGCAGGCTCTGGCCGGTGTCGCTCACCACCCGCAGGCGGTCGGGGATCGGGTTGAAGTCCACCCCGAAGGCCGTGCCGCTCAGGGCGGTGGCGAACGGCGAACCGATGGCGGTCGCCGCTCCGTTGGCCGCGTCGATGGCGTACAGCCGGCTGGCGTTGCTCACGCCATACAGAGTGTTGTTCGACGGGCGGTAGTCGATGCCCACGAGCGTCTCGGTGCCCAGGCCGGTGACGGGCACGGGGCTGCCGATCACGGTGCCGGGGGTGGCACTGTCGAACGCGACCAGGGTGTTGCCGGCCGTCAGGCCGAGCAAGGTGGCAGGGACTTCTCGCGCTTCGAGCGACTCCAACCGGAGCTGCGGGGGACGATGGGGCGGCGTGGGGGGGCGCGCGCCGCGGCGACGGGATGTGGACATAGGCCCTCGTTCGCAGGATGAGAAGGAAGACGCGCCGGACGAAGCCGGGCGCGACCGATGGGTACGCACGGCAGTCGCAAACTGGATTCTCCACCGGCGCAATTAAATCTCGACAAGTTGACGGGTGCGCATTTTCCGGACGCCCCGCACGTGACCCGTCTTCAACTGTCCGATTTCATGAGTCGCGTGGGTCAGGAAGAGAACGAAAGTGTGTCGGGAGAACTCGAACCGGCCACTGGTGGGGAGGACCGCAATCGCCGGAACCCCTTGCGGGGCATGGGTTCTTCTACGAGAGGGACATGATTCCACGGAGGGGTGGGGGGAGGTGGAATGAACCAAACCACCCGCGCGCCGGGAGGCCGGCGGCGGGTGGCGTTGGTTGTGTTGCGTGGGCCGTCAGCGGCCGGCGGGCACTGCCACCACTCCGCCTTCCGGCGGGGCGCCGAGCGCCGGGGCGACGGCCGCCCCGCGGCGGATCTCGCCCGTCGGGTCGAGCATCGAATCCCGCTCCCGTTGCAGCGGGAAGGCGGGGTCGGGCGCGATGTAGGTGGGGTAGTGTTGCAGGTAGTGCGGGGTCGGGTACGGCACCCCGCCGAGGCGGGTCTGGCACCCCGTGCCCGTGGCGACGACCGCCCCGACGGCGAGAACCCCCAACAGGCCGCGGAGCAGCACTCGTTTCGCGGTCGGCATTTCGCTCCCTCTCCCGGCCGGCAACCCGGCGCGTCTGGAATGTCCCCGCCCGTCCGCCGACGGGTCTCCCCCCGGAGCCGTCGGCGCCGGTCGGGTGCGGGCGTGGGTCGTGTCCGTCTTGTGGCGATTGTATCGACTGCGCCGGGCGTGCGGCTTGAGGGGAACGGGGGAAAAGTGCGACGCGGGCGGGGAGTCAGGCGGTCGGCGTGTTGGTCACCCAAAGCGCCCAGACGAGCAGGCCGAACGTCACCCGCAACACGCTCTGCACGCTCGTCCACCACATCGCCCAACTGGCCGTCTGGCCGAGGTACTCCAGGCTCTTCTTCACCTCCGCGTCCACGATGCGGGTGGGGTTCACCACCCCGGCGGTGGCCACCCGCACCGCCCGCCCCCGCCAGCCCAGCCACCGCTCGGCGTAGTCCAGGTACTCGGCCGTGCTGGTGTGGTCGAACTTGCCCACCTTCACCAGGAAGTACACGTCCACCCCGATCATCGGCAGCATGGCGGCCAGCACCAGCAGGCACTTCCACCAGGTGCCGCCGACCTCGCCCAGAGGCAACAAGGCGTGCGGCCAGATGAGCCGCGAGCAGACCCACTGCACGACGGTGAGAGCGGCCACCACCAGCAGGGGGATGAGCACGCTGCGGGTGAACAGCGTGCTAACCTGCGGGGCCAGCCGCCCGAGCAGCTTCTTCCGCGTCCGGAAGGTGCTCCACCCCAGCCGCACGGCGTCGGCGTACACCCGCCACCGCCGCCACAGGCTGATGCACATCATGAGCACCAGGTACAGGTCGAACAGGCGGATCAGGTTGACGTCGGCGAGCGGCATGGCGGGTGTGGCGGTGGAACCGGGAACGCAGTGACCGGCTCGCACAGCGACCGGGTGACGATCACACCCCGCTCACTGCGTTCGGGGTTCCATCAGACAGACGGTCGGCGGGGCGGGTGTCGCGGGCTATGTTTTCTCGGATTATTCCGGCCGCAACGACTTTATGCGCCCCGACCTTAACGGTCCGGTGAGCTGCGCGAATTATAGTTGACATGCCCTCAACTGCGGGTAGGTTTACCGCACCCATCCATCCCCCCCGTTCGGATTGCCCGACCCAGCCCGGTCCACCCGATTCGTCGGCCCCCCCGACGGACGCGGACGCGCCGCACCATGATCAAACCCTCCTCCGCCACCACCGACACCGCCGCCGAGCCATTCCCGAACGACCGCCGCAAGCGGAACATTCCGGTGGCCACCGACCGCCGTGCCCGGAACGCCGCCGAAGCCCGCAAGAACAGCGAGCGCCGCCGGCTGATCGACCCGACCACCTGCGAGCGGGACTACTCGGACGACGAGACCGACTTCATGAAGGCGATGGACCGCTACAAGCGGGACAACCGCCGCCCGTTCCCCACCTGGAGCGAGGTGCTGGAAGTGCTGCGGGCGATGGGCTACCGCAAGGTGGCCGAGCCGACCGACCTGCCCGGCGCGAAAAGGCCGGCGGCGGTGGCCGTGTAGACAGGTCCACTGGCACCGGGAACGCAGTGACCGGGTGAACCAGTTGCTCACCCGGTCACTGCGTTCCCGGTTCC
>JANNVG010001022.1:0-3086 GCA_031414395.1 Fimbriiglobus sp. | reverse complement strand
AGGGGTCGCGGTCGTGGATGCGGGCGGCTAACATTGGTGGCCGGGTGGGGGGTGGCACAGGCATTCCGGCCGGTGGTGTCCCCGAACAGGCTGTAATGCGTGTGCCACCAGGAGGTCACGACTGGCCGGGCGGCAGGTAGCGGCGGCCCGGCCGCGCCTTCGACTCGCTGATCACCCGCAGGAACAACTCCTCCAGCGTGCTGCTCGGGTGCCCGTAGGCGACCACCTTGCCGCCGTGCTTCTCGATCACCGCCTTCAGGTCTTTCTCCAGCGCGGCCGACATCTGCAACCCGCTCGCTTGCAGCATCACCTTCTGCTGGTCTTCCACCAGCTTGTCCACCTTCCCACTTGCAGGTCGCCGTTGTACAGGATGGCGATGCGGTCGCACACGTCCTGCACGTCGTCCAGGCGGTGCGAGCACATGAGGATCGTCTTGCCCTTCGCCTTCAGGCTCAGGATCAGGTCTTTCATCCACCGCGTGCCTTCGGCGTCCAGGCCGCTCGTCGGCTCGTCCAGGATGATGAACTCGGGGTCGTTGATGAGCGCCTGGGCCAGCCCGATCCGCTGCCGCATCCCCTTGCTGTACTCCCGCAGGATCCGCTTGCGGTCGTTCTTCAGCCCGACCTGCTCGATCAGTTCGTCCGCCCGCTTCCGCCGCACGTCGCCGGGCATGTTGAACAGCCGGCCGTAGAAGTCGAGCGTCTCTTCGGCGTTCAGGAAGCGGTACAGGTAGCTCTCTTCGGGCAGGTAGCCGATCTTCTCGTTCTTCTCCACCTTGGCGGCCGGCTCGCCGAACACGAGGGCGTCGCCGGCGGACGGGAAGAGCAGGCCGAGGAGCAGCTTGATGGTGGTGGTCTTGCCCGACCCGTTCGGCCCGAGCAGGCCGAACACCTCGCCGCGGTGGATGTTCAGGTCGAGGGCGTTCAGCGCCGTCTTCTTCTTCCGGCCCCAGAAGTCGCGGTAAATCTTGGTCAAGTTGCGCGTTTCGACGACGTTCGCCATAGCGGGGTCTCGGTCGGCGGTGTCCGGATACCGGGTGTTACGCCGCGGGCGGCCGGGTGGTTCGCTCGTAAGAGCGGCCGGCGTGCGTAGTAATGGTATTACCCGGCACGCCCCGGACAGGGCGGCGGGGGTGGCGGTTTCCCATCTCGGAGGAGCGGACATGCGGTTCATGCTCAGTCTGGCGGCGGTGGCGTTCGGAATGGCGGCGTTCGCCGCCGAGTACAAGCTGACCGGCGACAACACGAAGGTGGAGTGGACGGGCACCAAGAAGGCGGGCAAGCACACCGGCGGGTTCAAGAAGGTGACGGGCACCTGCACGTGCGACGGCGACCCGACCACGGCGAAACTGGACGTGACCATCGACACCGACTCCATCCACTCGGACGACGAGAAGCTGACCACGCACCTGAAGGGGAAAGACTTCTTCGACGTGAAGACCAACCCGACGGCCAGCTTCAAGGCGACCAAGATCGAGAAGGACGGCGACAAGTTCAAGATCACCGGCAAGTTCACGCTGTGCGGCAAAGAGAAGGAGATCACCTTCCCGGCGACCATCAGCGAGAAGGACGGCGCGATGACGCTGTCCGCCGACTTCAAGATCAACCGCACCGACTACGGCATGAGCTATGGGGCCGGCATGATCGACGACGACGTGGCCTTGAAGGTGAGCGTGACGGCGAAGAAGTGACCCTGCGCGCGGCGAGCCGAGCGGCGTCAGCCGCCGGGTCCGAACGGGTGGCCGCCTCTCGCCGAGAGGCGGAGTGGGGGTTGGCCGGAGTGACGAGCGTGCAGTTGGTGGAACGGGTGGCCGCCTCTCGCCGAGAGGCGGAGTGGGGAGTTCGCCGAAGTCACGAGCGTACGGTTGGTGGAAGTCGTCACGCGGTCCACGCCGGCTTCACCCGCGTCGGCCCCCGTCCGACTCACGGCGAGAGTCGGCCACCCGTTCAGACCCGGCGGCTCTCAATGCCCATCTCGCAACTGCCGCCGACTGACCTGATCCACGACAAACTGCTGTTCAGCAGCACCCCGCCGGCGGTGGCCACGGCGGTGGTGTTCGCCGTCGGCACGCTGGCCGTGTGGTTGGTGTTCGGCGTGTGGCGGAAGTGGGCGTGGCGGAAGGCGATCCCGGCGGTGGCGGTGCTGGCACTGGCCGCTGGAATTCTGATCGTGCCGTATCTGAACTCGCGGGTTCAGGAGGCGAAGAAGGCCGCACGGGAAGCCGAGAATCCCGAACTCGCACAACAACTCAGCGACACCTACAAGTTTGAAGAGACGTTCCCACTCGTGCCGGACGGCAAGTGGTGGCACTGGGGCCTGTACGCCGTCGGGCTGGCGCTGGTGGTCGAATTTGTGGCTCGCATTCCTGGTGTGCCGGTGGCGGTCGGGCACCTGTTCCGCGGGGTGGCGGCGGGCGTGATCGCGTCGGCGGTGTTGCCGTCGAAATGGGTGGAAGGCATTGACCGCTGGATTCTGCCGTTCTCTGCTGCTGTGATGGCGGTGGTGTGGGGCGTGATGGACACCGTCAGCCGGAAGTACCCCGGCGGCACGCTCGCGGCCTGCTTGTCGCTCGTCGCCGGCGGGGCGGCGTGCGTGGCCATTCACGACGGCTCGGCACGGTTCACCGACTTCGCCACGTTCGTCGCGTCGTCGCTGTTCGTGCTGGCGCTCGGCGGGTGGATTCTGCGGGCCGATGTCGGCGGCGGGGTGGCGGTGGTGGCGGTGATGACGGTCCTGCTGATGGTGCGGGAAGAAGCTTTACCAACGCCCCCCCTGCCGACTGTGTCTGAGGAAGCGCTGTCGACGACCGCCGACGACGTGACTGTCCAGGCGACCAAGCATGTTCCCGTTGCCGCGTACTGGCTGGTCGCGCTCGCCCCGCTCGTGCTGAGTCTGTTCCTGCTACCATTGGTGTCGAAGTTCGGTACGAAGTGGTACGCGGCGGTGGCGAAGCTGCTGTTAGTGCTGATCCCGGTGGGGATCGCGGTGTATTTGTGCCTGACCGAAGCGCCGTTGGAGTTCAACAAGGAGACGTGGGAGTGACCTAACGAGCCGCGTCCGCCACGATCAACTCGCTCACCCGCTTG
>JANNVG010001021.1:0-2397 GCA_031414395.1 Fimbriiglobus sp. | reverse complement strand
GGGCACTCACGCGGTTTTACCCCGCATTGGCCGCGCGGGCATCATCGATATTTGTCCGCGAGCCGGCTTTTGGGGCATGTTGGCCGGATCCCTGGGTTGGCTGCGAAAACGAAGGCCCCTCCCATGTTGCGCGCGCTTCCCCTCCTGCTTCTGTTCGCCACTACTGCCACCGCCGCCGACTGGCCGGACGTGAAGCCGTCCATGTTCGAGCCGGACAGTCCTGAAGCCAAAGCCTTCCCGAAGATGGTGGCCACCGAACAGCGGAAGCGGATGCAGGAGGCGAACGAGCGCGAGTCCAAATTGTTCGCCGCGATCCGCTCGAAAGCCGAGTGGGAGAAGTACCGCGACGACCGCATCGCCAAGCTCCGCGAGTCGCTCGCAACCTTCCCCGCCGTGCCCAAAAACATGAAGGTGGTGACGACCAAGACCATCGACGGCGACGGGTTCGTGATCCGCAACACGCTGTACGAGTCGCGGCCCGGCTGGTGGGTGACGGCGAACTTGTACCTGCCCGCGAAGCCGCCGGCGAACATGCCGGGCATCCTCATCGCGCACTCGCACCACGGCGGCAAGAGCGGCGGCGAACTGCAAGACATGGGCATGACGTGGGCGCGGGCGGGCGTGGCCGTGCTGGTACACGATCAACACGGCTACGGCGAGCGGCGACAACACGACTTCAACTCCGACAAGGACTACCCCAAGCCGTTCAAGGCCGGCCGCCAGGACTACTTCTTCCGCTACATGTCGAACCTGCAACTGAGCGCCGTCGGCGACAGCCTGATGGGGTGGATGGCGTGGGATCTGATGCGGGGTGTCGATGTGCTGCTCTCGCAACCGACCATCGACCCGAAGCGGATCATCCTGATGGGCAGCGTGGCCGGCGGGGGCGATCCGGTCGGCGTGACCGCCGCACTCGACGACCGTATCGCCTGCGTGGTGCCGTTCAACTTCGGCGGGTGGCAGCCGGAGTCGGGCGTTCACGACAACCCCGACCGCGACTTCGGCTGGTTCGGCGACGGCTACTGGGAGTGTACCCGCGGGCTGCGGGGCGGGGCGGCCGGCGGGTTCGCGCACTTCGTCATCGTCGGCAGCGTGGCCCCGCGGAAGGTGCTTTACAGTCACGAGTTCGCCTGGGACGCCAAGACCGACCCGGCGTGGCCGCGGCTGCAAAAGGTATTCGCCTTCTACGACGCGAAGGACTCGCTGCGGGTCGCTCACGGTGCCGGCACGGTGCGGGCGAGCGGGCAAGGCAACACGCACTGCAACCACATCGGCGCCGAACACCGCAAGATGATTCACCCGGCACTCAAGGACTGGTTCGGCATCCCGATCCCGACCGAGTACAGCAAGCCGTTGCCGTCGAGTGACCTGAAGTGCTGGACCGACGACGCACGGAAGGAGCTGAAGCCGAAGACGCTGGCCGAGGTGCTGATCGGGCGAGCCGAGCGGCGTGAGCCGCCGGGTGATTGGGCGAAAGTTCTCGGCGACACGGAGCCGGTGAAGCCAGAAGTGTTGGAGGGCATGGCCGATCAGGTGGCGGGCGGGCGGCTGATTCGCTTCGCACTCACCACCGATCCGGGCATCACAGTGCCGCTCTTGCTCATCACCCCCGACAACGCCGAAGGGAAAACGCCGGCGGTGGTGATGGTGGCGAGCGGCGGGAAGGCGGGCTTCTTGAAAGAGCGGGGCGAAGCACTCACCGAGTTGTTGAAGGCGGGCGTGGCGGTGTGCCTAGCGGACGTGCGCGGCACCGGTGAAACACGACCGGGAACGTCGGCCGAGCGCGGCAGTTCCCGCACCAGCGTTTCGCAGCAGTCGCTCATCCTCGGTCAGCCGATGCTGGGGGCACAACTCCGCGACCTGCGAACCGTGCTAAAGTGGCTGGCCGCCCACGACGGCATCGACGGCAAACGCCTCGCCGTGTGGGGTGATTCGTTCGCCAAGGTGAATCCGAAAGACACGGTCGTCGCAGTGCCGCTCGACGTGGACGGACCGGCCATCAGCGAGCCGGGCGGGGCGAACCTGGCACTGCTGGCCGCGCTGTGCGAAAAGGACGTGAAGGTGATGTACGCCCGCGGCGGCATCGACCCGAAAGACACGCTCACCGGCAGCTCGTACCTGTACCTTCCGCACGACGCCGTCGTGCCCTTCCCGACGACAGTGGGCACGCTCGCCCCGATCCTGGCGAAGACGAAGGCGGTGAAGTACGAGGCGACGGTGGACGTTCACAACAAGGCCACGGGTGACAAGGCGTTGTCAGTGGCCGCCGCCGCCAAGTGGGTGGCGGAGAAACTGAAGTAGGTTGCGACGTTCTTGTAGGGCGGGTCGGGCGGGGGGTGCGGGCAGGGCGCCCCAGCGCGGGGGGGGAAGGAAAACCGGGGGGCGCGCCGAGCCCCC
>JANNVG010001020.1:0-1938 GCA_031414395.1 Fimbriiglobus sp. | reverse complement strand
CCACAAGGGGGGAGGTGGGGAGGTGGCCGGCGCCAGCCACCAGCCGCCGCGGTTGACGGCGCGCGATTCGCCCAGGCCCGGAACACACACGGTGAGGATCTCCCCCTTCGCTGCACGGAACGGCAACGCGAACGCCCCACCACTGACAGCCCCCTGACATAGCACCGTGACACTTTCCGTGCCCCCGCCCCACTCGCCGCGCTCGTACATGCCGCGTTGTTGAAACCACTCCCGCGAGGCGTTCAGGTATCCCACCGTGTCGAGCTGCGCCGCCGCCGGCATTAACACCGAACCGAACGGTTGTGGTACAGCGTCGGCGTTCAACGGCGGGTCAACGGTCGCCACCAGTCCGGCGAACTCGCTCCGCTCGAACGCCACACGTTCCGCGTCGGATGTCATCACCCGCACGATGGGCAGGTGGTGGAAGAAGGATCGCCCGGTGGTCGCTTCCACTTCCCGATAGAACCGCTCGGCCGCCGGTCGCAGTTCCGCCCACCGCCACGACACCGCCGGCTTCTTCCCCGTGATCGGCGTGAGCAACCCGGCCGCCACGCGGGAGGCGGTGGTCGGCGGTTCGCGGTCGATCAGCCGCACCGTCCGCCCGCGGCGGACGAGCGCCCACGCGAGCGCCGTGCCCGCCAGCCCCGCCCCGACGATGGTGAATTCGGCCAACATCTCCTCCTGTAGCCGGCCTCTGTGAGGCCGAAATCAGACCGGCCTCACAGAGGCCGGCTACAGTATCGGCGTCATTTTACGCCCCGGCGCGAGAGTGTTTCGTGTCCTACGCTTCCGTCACCACCTTGTTCGCCCGAACGCCGACGGTGTCCGCGATGTACCTGTTCTGCCCGCGGTGCAACACCCAACACCTCGCCAGTTCGCGCTGCCCCCGGTGCAGCAGCCGGTTGCTGTCGCCCGGCGAAGCCTCCGACCTGTTGCCCACCCAGCACGCCGCCGCCCCCCCGCCCCCGCCGGCCACGCCCGGCTTCGGCGGGCGGATCGTCGTCGGCTCGCTCGTCGCCCTCGGGATGCACCTGGCCATCTGGGAGTGGGCGTTCGCCGCCGCCGGGGTGGTCGGACTGACCGACCTCGACTGGCACCTGTGGCTCGGGCTGGCGCTGCGGGTGGTGGGCACGCTGGTCGGCGGGGTGCTGGCCGGGGCGGGCCGACTTCGCTCGTTCTCCACCGGCGCGTTCGTGGGGGCGGTGTCGGCGGTCGCGTGGCTGGCGGTGGACGCCTACCCGCACGTCGTGTTCGACGTGGTGCGGCTGGTGGCGGCCGGGGCGCTGGTGGTACTCGGTGGAAGTGCGGCGGTGGTCGGCGGGGTGATCTGGCCGCCGCCCGTGGAGGTGAAGCCGCCGGAGAGTTCGCGGAACAGCTCGCTGTTCAAGCTGAAAACGTCGGACGGCACGCGGCAGGGCAAGCCGGTCGCGTGGGTGCGCGCGGGGATCGCGGCGGCCGTCGCCGTGTGCGGGGTGCTGGCCGCCGAGCTGATCCGGCAGGTGTTGGCGAAGATGCCGCAGGGCACGTTCAACGTGGACATGACGGCCCGATCAGACGCCATCCTCGCCGGGTTCGTCGCCATCGTCGCCGGGGTGGTGGCGGGGGCGACGACCGGCCGCGGGTGGCGGCAAGGGGCGATCAGCGGGCTGGCGGCCGGCCTGGTGGTGATGTCGATCAGTGCCACCATGACCGCCGGCCCGCCGCTGCCCGTGCAGTTCATCATGGACGCCTGCGGGCTGGAGTCGCCGGGCGGCGGGGTGGCCATCGCCGGCGTGGCGCTGTTCGCGGTCGTCACCCTCGGCGGCTGGTTCGGCGGGCAGTTGTTCCCGGTGCTGCGGCGGAAGCCGCGGCTGGGGAACTGAAGTGGTGCGCCCCCCGCGCGCCGGGGGGGGGGGGGCCCCCCCCGGGGGCGGGGGGCCCCCACCAAAAAACCCCCCC
>JANNVG010001019.1:0-3842 GCA_031414395.1 Fimbriiglobus sp. | reverse complement strand
CCAAACCCGAACACTTCAGTCGAACACCACCGTTTTGTTGCCGTACACCAGGATGCGGTGTTCGACGTGCCACCGCACCGCACGCGACAGCACGCCCTTTTCCAACTCCCGCCCCTTGGTCAACAAGTCGTCCAGCGTGTCGCGGTGGGAGATCCGCACCACGTCCTGCTCGATGATCGGCCCCTCGTCGAGTTGGTCCGTGACGTAGTGACTGGTGGCGCCGATCAACTTCACCCCCCGCTCGTAGGCGCGGTGGTACGGCCGCGCCCCGACGAACGCCGGCAGGAACGAGTGGTGGACATTAATCACCCGCATCGGGAACTCGGCCACGAACGCCGGCGACAGGATTTGCATGTACCGGGCGAGGATCACGAGGTCGATGCCGTTCGCCTTCAGCAGGTCGATCTGCTTCGCCTCGGCCGCCGCCTTGTTCGCGCCGTCCATCGGGATGACGTGCAGCGGGATGTCGTAGAAGGTGGCCCACCGCTCGGCGTCCGGGTGGTTGGCCACAATCAGCGGGATGTCGCACGCCAGCTCGCCGCTGCGGTGGCGGTAGAGCAAGTCCGCGAGGCAGTGGTCATATTTGCTGACGAACAGGGCCAGCCGGTGCCGCTGGGCGGAGCGGGCCAGCTTCCACCGCAGGCTGTACCGCTCGGCGATGGGGCCGAACACGGCGGGGAAGTCGGCCAGGTCGAAGTCGAACCCGGCGAGATCCCACTCCACCCGCATGAGGAACACGTTTCGCTCGGCGTCCTGGTGCTGGTCGGCGTGCAGGATGTTGGCGTTGTGCGTGTACAGGAACTCGGCGACGGCGGCGACGAGGCCTTTGCGGTCGGGGCAATCGACGAGCAGGATGGCGGACGGCTTGGCGGGGGACATCGGGGCAGTGTACGGACCGGGAGTGTGTCCGTTTCAACGGGCCGACTCGACGGGGCACGCGGCGGCGAAACCGGACCGGGAAACGAAGGGCGTTCTCGTCATTACCGTGGCGCTATTGGGGAAGGTCGCGCTGGCGGCGCTCGGCAAGCCGTGAGCCGAGAGCATTTTCAGTCAGTGCGTTGCGCGGTTGTAGGGCGGGCGAGTCGGCGCTTCGCCGGCGACCCCCGCCGCGAACTCACCCGCGGCGGGGTCGCCGGGCTGCGCCCGACTCGCCCGCCCTACGTCACTCCTGCGCGAGCGCGTCCGGGATGCGGGTCTTGACCGCTCGCATTGCGGGCAGCAACCCGGCGATGGTGGCGATGAACAGCGAGCCGGCGGCGATGGCGAACGCCTGCCCCCACGGCATGAGCAGGTCCAGATCGAACCCCGACTCCTCCCGCAGCACGATCTTCAACACATACCACTCCAGCGGGATGCCGATCAGGAACCCCAGGAACGTGCCGAACGCCCCCATCAGGATCGCCTCGTACAGCACCGTCATGATCACCTGCCCCGGCGTCGCCCCGACCGCCAGCAGCAATCCCAATTCACGCTTGCGTTGCAACACCGAGATGAGCAGCGACGTGATGACCCCGAGCGAGGCGACGATGCCGACCACGACCTGTTGCAGGTGAACCAGCTTGTACACGCGGTCGATCAGCTCGCCCACCATCTTCCGCAACGCCGGGCGGTCTTCGGTGGTCAGCCCGCGGCCGTCGGCGAACTCGTCCACGCGGGCGTGGGCGGCGGCTCGGGCCTCCTCGCTCTCGCGGGTGAGGAACACGTGGACGATGTCGATTTGTCGGTCGTCGAACAGCCGCGCGTACACGGCCCGGTCGATGAACAGCGTGCCCTGGCTCCACGAGTAGTCCTTCACCACGTCCAGAATGGGCAGCGTCACCCAGCGGTTCGCCCCCTTCAGCGTGACCGTGTCGCCGATCTTCAGCTTGTGCTTGGCGAGGAAGTTGTCGGACACGAGCACGCCCTCCTTGCCGACGGCGGCGCGCATCTTGTCCAGTTGCGGCAGGCCGTCCGGCCCGCGGGCCTGACTCGGGCCGACGAACTTGTCGTAGTCGATGGCCGTCAGGAAGAGCACCGTGCCGTTGTACGTCGGCCGCATGTAGCGGATGCCGGCGGCCGACTCGACGCCCTCGATCTTCGCCAACTCGTCTACCAACTTCGGGTCGCTCGGGCACATGCTGCTGATGGCGGAGGCGATTGGCCCGGCGGCGACGAACTGGTCCGCCTGAATCACCTCGTCGAGCCACCGCGTGACGGGTTCCTCGTTGCTCTTGCCCACGCCGGCGGTCTGGATCATGACGGCCACGCCCGCGCCGAGTGCGCCGATCACCAGCCCGGTGCGGCCGGGGCTGCGGATCAGGTTGTCGGCGGCGAGGCGGGCCTCGATGGGCAGCACCGCCCGCAGCAGCGGTTGAAGCAGCCGCACGATCAGCCCGACCAGAATGGGGGCGGACAGGAGCAGGCCGACGAGCACCAGCACCATACCGCCGAACGACCCGACGCGGTTCGGCAGGGTGGCCCGCAACAGGATGAGTGCCACCCCGACGCCGACCAGCAGCGCGCACACGATGCGGTGGGCGAACCACCACCCGCCGCCCGCCCCGCCGGGCGTGCGGCGCACCGCGTCGGCCGGGTCGTGGCTGGCCGCTTGCACGGCCGGCACCAGGGCGGCGAACAGGGCAGTGGCGAGGCCGGCGGCGACGGCCGTCAGCATGGTGCCGGTGGTCGGGCTGTTCGGCCCTTCGGTGAGCGACGTGTAGAACAGGCCGTTCACGTCGTCCTGCACGAGGTACAGGGCGAACCGCGCCATGCCGGTGCCGAGGGGCACGCCGCACGCCCCGCCGAGCAACCCGAGGACGGCGGCCGACGCCAGGAAGACGTACACCACCTGCCCGCGGGTGGCGCCGACGGACCGCAGGATGCCGATGTCGTGCCGCCGCTCGGCCACCGTCACGGCGAGCGAGTTGTACACCAGGAACAGGCCGACCACCATCGCCCCGATGCTGCACATGGTGAACCCGATCTGGATGCCGCCGACCACGTGCTGCGTGCTCGTGCCCTGCTCGTCGGCCGTGCGGACGCTCGCGCGGTCGCCCACCACGGCGGCGGTGGCGTCGCGGGCGGCCGTCAGGTCGGTCTTCGCGGCGAACAGCAGGTCGATGCGGTTGATGCGGGGCGTCTCGGGGCGGAGGAACGACGCGGCGCGGGTGATCTCCATGCCGATGATGTCGGTGCCCAGGGTGGCGAGCGGGGACTGGCTGTCGTAGTCGATGACGGCGACCGGGGTGAACTCTTCGGTGCGGTCGCCGTACTTGATGCGGAGGCCGTCCGCGCCGGTCGCCTCCCAGCGGTCGTACACCGCCCGGCTGAGCACCACCCCGTTGCTCGGCAGGCGGAAGGCGGCGGCGAAGCTCTTCGGCCGCAGGGTGGTGAACTCGGCCTTGTACGGGTTCTGGCGGTTGAGCACCTCGAACGGGTCTTCCCCCTTCGGCAGTTGGTGCGTGGCCACCTCCACCCCGATGAGGACGGCCGAGCGGTCGTTGAACGCCGGCAGCACCACCCGATCCACGGCGATGGGCTGCACCGAGTCCAGGCCGGGGATGTTCGCCTTCCGCAGCTCCTCGGCGATCCCCACGTCCACGCCCAGCTCGTCGTTCGTCACGCACAGGTCGCCCACCTTGAGCGGGGTGGTGGTGTTCGACGCGGCGGCCTCCAGGCACTGATTCAGGATGCGGGTGGACACGAGCGTGGCCACGCCGAGCGCGATACTCAGCACGATGAGCGCGGACCGATCCCACCGCTGGACGAGGTAGCGCAGGCTCAGCAGGCGGAACACGGTCAGCATCGAGACTCCTATGGGACCGCGGGACGAGAGCCTGTTAGCCCGACGCGGGCGCGAGGGG
>JANNVG010001018.1:0-2865 GCA_031414395.1 Fimbriiglobus sp. | reverse complement strand
GCGTGGGAACGAGGTCACTCCGCGTGGGAACGAGGTCATCACTCACTTCCACGGCAGTTCTTCCCGCGGCACGGTCAGCTCGGTGCCCCGCGGGAGCGCGTCGTCGGCCCGCAGTTTCGCCCCGCGTGGGCCGATCAGCTTCGGCCACTCGTTCTCGTCGGCGTAAACCGCTTTCGCCACGTCGCGGGCGGTCATGCCGTCTTTCGGGGTGGTGAACCGCTCGTACTTGATGACCGCCCGCCGCTTGCCCGCCGGCCCCCAGTCGGCCGACTCGCCGGCGTCCGCCTGGTCGAACACCGGCCCGCGCACCGGCGGCTCGGTCGGCGTGGTGCTACGAGCGGGGATGCCCGCCCGCCCGCCGCCGGTCGGCTCAGGTTCCCGCGCCGGCACGCCGCCCAGCTTCTGCAGCTCGTGCAGCGGCGGCACTTCCACCTCTTGCAGGCGGCCGATGTCGGCGTCGCCGTTGAACGCCCGCAGCGCGGTGGCGTACTTCCGCGACTGGTAGAACGCCTCGCTGATCGACGTGTAGGTGTCGGTCGCCCGCACCTTCACCACGTCCACATCGAACCCCTTCTTCGGCAGCGACCCGCCGACCGGAACCGCGGGCGGCGATTCCTTCGTGCCGACCACCGTGAACGCCGGCGGCTCTTCCCGCAACACCGGCGTGAAGGGCGGAGTCACCTTGATCGGCGCGGTCACGGGATCGAGGGCGACCGGCTTCGGCGGCGGAATCAGTTCGCTCGGCCTCATCACGGGCAGTTCAGCCGGCTTGGGCTGTTCCATCAGGGTGCCCATCGCCGGCAGTTTCGTCTCACCCACCGCCGGCAGCTTCATGTCCGGAATGGGAATGGGCGCGGGGGTCGGGTCGGGGTTGTTGCGCATCCACACCGGCCGAGTGTCGGGCCGCTTCGTGGGATCGACCACTTCGACAAACCCCGGCGGCTTCGGCGGCGGTAGCGGGGTCACGTCGGGCGGTTTGGCGTCGAGCACGAGCGGCATCACCGGCTTGGGCGACAGGTCCACCAGCAGCAGCGCCGCGGGCAGCGGGGCCGGGGCGGACGGCACAAGTGTCACCGGCGGGAGCGGGACCGGATCGGGTTTGTCAGTGAGCGCGGGAATCGGAAGTGGGGCCGGCTTCGTCGGTTCGTACAGCGGCGTCAGCGGGACGACGGGAGTCGGTTTGTCGTCGAACTTCGAGAGCGGCGGCAGCGGGGCCGGCTCGTCGTTCCGCACCGGGATGACCAGCGCGGGCAGCGGCGCCGGCGCCATGTCTTTCGGTAACGCGGCGACGACCCGCTCTTCACCGATTTGCGGCGGGCGTCCCCGCTCTTCGCCGATCTGCGGCAGCGGGCTGGTCAACTTGGCCGTCTCGGTCGGTCTGGTCTTCGGCGCGTCACCCGGCGTCGGCACGAACAGGTTCAGCCCGTAGGCGCCGGCGAGCAGGCTGACCCCGCCGGCCAGGATCGCCCACTTGGTGCGGGTCGGGCGGACGAGATCCCACAGGATGCCGCGCACCGACCCGGCCTGCGGCGGCGGCGTGCTGGCCATCGGGTTCGGGTCGGCGGGCGGCGGGGTGAGCGCGATCGGGTCGGGCATCGTCACCGACACCGGCTTGCGGGTGGGCGGGAGCAGCCCGCCCGCCGACACGTCCGGCACCGACCGCGAGAACGACGGCCGCGGCGGGTCGGCCACGGCGGTGCCGCCGTTGAGCGGGATGGAGTCGAACGGGATCTTAGTCGAGTCGCTCATCCGTGAGCCTCCTGCCCCACCCTGTCGCCGGCCTCTGTTCGGCCGTATTGGACCCGGCAACACAGTGGCCGGCTACAGAAGAATCACACCCGTACCGCCACCCGCAGTTTGGCACTCCGTGCCCGCGGGTTCGTCGCCGTCTCCGCCTCGCCCGCTTCGACCGGCTTCTTCGTCTTCGGCGTCCACACGGCCGACTCGCGGAACGCCGTCTTCACCCGCCGGTCTTCCAGCGAGTGGAAGCTGATGACCCCCGCCCGTCCGCCCGGCTTCACCACCAGCGGCAGCGCCGCCAGCAGCCGGTCCAGCGCGCCGAGTTCGTCGTTCACCGCAATCCGCAGAGCCTGGAACGTCCGCGTGGCCGGGTCGATGCCCCCGCTCCGCGGCAGGCAACTCCGCACGGCCGACGCCAGTTCCGCCGTCGTCTCGAACTTCTTCACCTTCCGCCGCTCGACGATCCGCTTGGCCACCCGGAAGCTCTTCCGCTCTTCGCCGAACTCGAACAGCACGTCGGCCAGTTCGCGCTCGGACAGCGAGTTCACCAGGTCGGCCGCGGTGCCGCCGGCGGTCGGGTCGAGCCGCATGTCGAGCGGGCCGTCGGTCATGAAGCTCAGCCCGCGGGCCGAGTCACCCAGTTGGTCGGAGCTGAACCCGATGTCGGCCAGCACGCCGTCTATCTGCTCGATGCCCTGCGTTTTCAGCACTTCGGCCAGTTGGTCGAAGTTGGCGTGAACCAGCGTGACGCTCAGCCCGGCCAGCCGCGGGCGGGCGCGGTCCAGCATGGTCGGGTCTTGGTCCAGCCCGATCAGCCGGCCGGTCGGTCCGACCCGCTCAGCGATCAAGCGGGCGTGCCCGCCGCCGCCGGTGGTGCAGTCCACCCACACCTCGCCCGGTTGCGGGTCGAGGAGGGCGAGCGTTTCGGTGGGCAGCACCGGCACGTGAGCCGGGTCGCGGGGGGCGGACATACGCCGTCCGGGGAAGGTGGTCAAGGCGAAGTGGGGGACGAGACCTCACCCCCCGTCCCCCTCTCCATGTCATGGAGAGGGGGTGTTCAAGACGATGACGTTTCAGGCACTTTCGCCAGAAGTGAACAACCTCCCCGGGTTGAACACCCCCTCT
>JANNVG010001017.1:0-5429 GCA_031414395.1 Fimbriiglobus sp. | reverse complement strand
GGGGGGCCCCCCCCCCCCGCCCGGGGGGGGGGGGGTGGGGGGGGCCGCCCCCCCCCCCCCGGGGGTGGGGGGTCAGTGTGGGTGAAGCACCCCCCACCCGCCTCGTCCGCTTCGCTCCCGAGGCGACCTCCCCCACAAGGGGGGAGGTGGGAGCCGCCAACCCCAACTCCCTCGCCACCCGCCCGGCCAGCCCCGGATCGGCGACCGCCCCGCGGCCGAGCATGAAGTGGGTGCAACCGGTGATGTCGCGGCAGCGGCGGAAGTCGGCGAGCGAGTGGATGTCGCCGTTCGCCACCACCGGCAGCCGCAGGCGCTCCCGCACCCGTCCGATCAACTCCCAGTTCACCGGCGGGGCGTAGCACTGCATCCGCGTGCGGGCGTGGATGGTGATCCAACTGGCCCCACCCTCCGCCGCCATCGCCGACGTTTCAAAAATGGTGTCGGTGCGGTCCCAGCCCAATCGCATCTTCGCTGACACCGGGATGTCAGTGGGCACGGCGGCCCGCACGGCCCGCACCACCGCCCGCACCCGCGGGGGGTCTTTCAGCAGGCTGGCCCCGCCGTCGTGCCGGTTCACCGTGGCCGCCGGGCAGCCGAAGTTCAGGTCGATGGCCGTGGCCCCGGCCGCCACCGCGTGCGCCGCACTCTCGGCCACCCGCCCCGGATCGCCGCCGAGGATTTGCACCTGCACGGGCAACCCGCTCGGCGTGCGGGCACCGTTCAACAGCTCCGGCACCCGCTTGCGGAACACGTGCGGGCCGAGGACGGTGTGACTCACCCGCACGAACTCGGACACGCAAAACGTGAACCCGCCGGCGGCCGACAGCACGGCCCGCATGGGGGCGTCGGTGAGGCCTTCCATCGGGGCGAGCACGACGGCGGGGGTGTTCGGGCACAGCATGGGGGGATTCTACCCGCCGCCCGTGCGCCGTCAGTCGAACTTCAACTCCAGGTTCTTCTCGGGCTGCGTGATGGCCACCCGCATGGGCGTGTTGGTGGCGTCGCCGTACTTGGCCTGCACCGCCTTCACCGCCGGCGTCATGCCCTTGCCGGCCATCTCGTCGTCCGGGCTGCCCGCGCGGAACACCGCCGTCACCTTGTGGCTGCCCATCATCGCGCCCTTCTCGGTGGCCGTGTACTCGAGGGTGAACTTGCCCTCGGCGTTGGTGATGCCCCAACTCGGCCGCCCGCCGTCCGGCTCGAACGTGACGAGCAGGTTGGGCACCGGCTGGCCGGCGTGCGTGGCCACCCCGGACACCTCCACCACCCGCGGCTCGTTGCTGCACCCGACCGCCACCAGCAGGGCGACCGCCGCCACCGCCGCCGACACGCGCCCGCGCATGGGAATGCTCCGTCTGGGGAACGCGGCGCCCGCCGGGCGCCGCGTGGGAGAGGGGGAGGGGGTCAGTAGTCGGAGTCGGCGACCACTTCGCCGCCGTTGCGGCTGGCCAGGGCGCGGTAGTTGGCGAGGGCCATGGAGTTCTTCAGGAAGCTGACGTGCCCGTCCACGAACGACGACAGCACCCCGCCGGTGTGCGGGCCGCCGGCCGCGCGGGAGTTGGGCAGGCTGCTGTTGATCGGCTGCCACGCGCTCACCATGCCCTGCGACTGGTGGTGAACCCAGGTGAACGAGTTGCACCCCAGCTTCAGGTTGGCCGCCGGGCCGCCGCCGCACCAGCTCTGGTTCAGGTAGCTGCCCTTCTCGATCACCAGGATGGTGCCGCTGGTGCCGTCGGTCACGTCGGTCATCTTGATCTTGCTCATCAGGTAGCCCATGCCCCGCCACGGGGTGCCGATGGTGGTCACCAGCCGCCGCTCGGGGCAGCAGTTCTCCCCGTTCGGGTTGTTGTCGTACATGACCGCGTAGTCTTTGTTCCGCATCGTCGTGAACTGCACGCCGGGGTTGGACGGGCAGGCGAAGCTCTTGGGCATGCCGTTGGCCGCGATGATGTTCGGGTTCGGCTGGCCGTTGATCATCGGCTGGCCGGGGCCGCGGTTGCGGCTGGCCGGCCCCCACCCGCTCGGGGTCGGCGCCGTCTCCCCGGATCGGTTCTCGGGCACCTCGGCGGAGTACGCCGGGAAGTTCAGGTTCATGCTGCGGAACTGGTTCTCCCCTTCCATCTGCGGCAGGATCATGGCCGCCCAACTGTGCGCCCCCCACGGCACCGTGCCGTTCATCGGGTCCCGCCAGTTGGCCCCGTTCAGGTTGGCGTTCCAACTCGCCCCGGTGGTGCTGTACGCGCCGTCCGGCGCGTACACGCCCGGCGGGAACACGCCGGAGGCGTCGTGGTAGTTATGCCAGGCCAGCGAGATCTGTTTCAGGTTGTTGCTGCACTGCATCCGCGCGGCGGCCTCGCGGACCTTCTGCACGGCGGGCAGGAGCAGGCCGATGAGGATGGCGATAATCGCGATCACCACCAGCAGCTCGATCAGCGTGAACCCCGAACGAGGGCGGGACGGGCGCGAGAGACGGGCCATGACGAGCACCTGCGGTCGAAGGGATGGGAGGGAGTACCGCGGCCCTGAGTATGAGCGAAGTGTGAGTGCCACGCAAGCGCGAGCCGGACAATCCGGTCTGCCTGTGCGAGACAGCGCTCGGCAATCACGGCGTGTCGCCCGTCCGCACCCGTCGGAACTCCGGGCGGATGACAGTGCGAAGGCGGACCCCGGCTCGCGGCGGATCGTTTCCCGTGCCGCCGGTTCGTAGTTTAACCGCTTCGCCCGTCACGGACTGACCGAGTGCCAACACCGATGACACCCGCGGACGCTCGCCCCTCCCGCTGGCCGGCGGTGGCGATCGCCGTCGCCGTCCTCGTCGGCGTCGCGCTGCGGCTGGCCACCTACGCCGCCGACCGCCCGCTCTGGCTCGATGAAACCATGATCGCCATGAACCTGACCGACCGCGGGGTCGGCCAGTTGTTCGAGCCGCTCGACCGCAACCAGACCGCGCCCGTCGCCTTCCTGCTCGCCGGCAAGGCGTGCGTCGACGTGTTCGGCCCGACCGAGCACTCGCTGCGGCTGCCGGCACTCGTCGCATCGCTGCTGGGTATGATCGCGTTCGCCGTCGCCGCCGTGCGATTGCTGCCGCCGTGGACGGCCCGCCTCGCCGTGCTCCTGTTCGCCCTGTCGCCGACGGTGGTGAACTACGCGGCGGAGGTGAAACAGTATTCGTCTGACGCGGCCGTCACCTCCGGGCTGCTGGCGCTCTCCGCCCCGCTGCTGGGGGCGCCGACCCGCCGGCGGCTGATCGCGCTGGGCGTGGGCGGGGCGGCGGCGGTGTGGGTGTCGCACCCGGCGGTGTTCGTGCTGGCCGGCATCGGCACGGTGCTGTTCGTGCGTGCGGTTCGCGGCAAGGAACACCGTCTCACCGTACCGCTCGTCGGGCTGGCGTGGCTGGTCAGCTTCGCCGGCGTGTACTGGGTGAACGTGCGACACGGCACTGGCAACGACTACCTGGCGGAGTATTGGGCCGGGTACTTCGTGTCGCTCCACCCGTCGGCCGTGCCGTGGCTGTCCGAGCAGTGGGTGGACTTCTTCCGCGCCGTCGGCGGGTACGGCGGAGCCATCGTCCCGCTGGCCGGGCTGGCGGCCGTGCTGGCCCTGGTGGGGGCGGCGTGCCTGTGGGCGGACGGGCGGCGGGCGACGGCGGCGGTGCTGCTCGGCGGGTTCGCGTTCACCCTGCTGGCGTCCGCCCTGCACAAGTACCCGTTCGTCGGCCGGCTGTTGATGTTCCTGGTGCCGGCGGCGGTGCTGCTGATCGCGCACGGGGCGGCGGCGGTGGCGGGGGCGGTGTGGAAGCGGTCGCGGGCGGCGGCGGTGCTGCTGGTGGCGGCGGTGGTGTACGCGCCGGCGGTGGAAGTCGTCCGCCAGTTCCGTCACCCGTTCCGCGAAGAAGACGTGCCGGCGGCCCTGCAATTCGTGCGGGAGCGGTGGCAGCCGGGCGACCGCGTGTACGTGTACAACGGCGGCACCGACGTGGGCGCCGGCCCGGCGTTCGAGTTCTACACCCGCCCGGAGCGGTTCCCGCCCGCTGCCGTGACCCTGGGCGGTGGCCACCGCGCCGACCCCCGCGGGTATCAGGCGGAAGTGACCGCACTCGCCGCCACCCCCGGCCGCGTGTGGGTGCTGTTCGCCCACCAGCACCAGTGCGAGGAGGCGTGGGTGCGGGCGTACTTCGACGCGGTCGGCGACCGCGGCGAGCAGTTCGTCGACCCCGGCCGCGGCGTGCGGGCGAGCGTGTTCGCGTACACCATCCGCTAATGTGGTCTGCTCGCTCCGCGAGCGGATTCCAACCCGACCGCTCGCGGAGCGAGCAGACCACGAACAACCACTGTGGACCTCCCCTCCTTCCGCCGCCTCCTCGCCCCCGACGGCGTCGCCGCGCTCGCCGCCGCGATCACCCTCGCGCCCACCGAGGCCAACCGGCTGGGCGTGCTGGCCACCCTCCGCAAACGCTTCCCGCCCGACCTCGCCGCCGTCGCACTCGAAACCGTGCTGCTCCGCCACAAGGCCGCGGTCAAGTTCGCCCACGCCGACAAGCTGTTCTTCACCCGCGAGGGCCTGGAGATGGCGTCGGGCGAGGTGGTGGCGAAGTACCGGGCGGAGCGGTTCCGGCCGTTCAGCACCGTGGGCGACTTCGGCTGCGGCATCGGCGCCGACACACTGGCACTCGCCGAAGTCGCTCACGTTCACGCCGTCGACCGCGACGAACTGCACACCGCCATCACCACGGCGAACGTGACCGCACTGAACGTGCGCGACCGCGTGACGGTCCACACCGCCGACCTGCTCGCCGACCCACTACCCAACGTACAAGCCGCGTTCGCCGACCCCGGTCGCCGCAGCGACGGCCGACGCTTCCTCCGCCTCGCCGACTACCAGCCGACTCCGGCCGATTTGCTTCTCCGGTTGCCCGCCGATTTTCCCGTCGCGTTCAAGCTGGCCCCCGGCGTGGACGTGGCCGAACTGAGTGCGTTCGACGCCGAAGTCGAGTTCATCTCGGCCGGCGGGGAGTTGAAGGAGTGCGTGCTGTGGCTGAACGGGTTGCGGACGGCCGGCCGGCGGGCGACGGTGCTGACCACGTCCGGACGGCACACGCTGACCAGTGACACCGGGCTGTCAGTGACGCACGCCGGACCGATCCGCGGGGTGCTGCTCGACCCGAACGCGGCGGTGGTGCGGGCCGGGCTGGTGCCGCTGCTGGGGACACAATTGAGCGCGACCGGCACCGACTACACCGTACAAATGCTGACCACCGACGCCGTGCCCGACACGCCGTTCGCGGTGGCGTACCGGGTGGAGGCGGTGTTGCCGGCGGACGTGCGGGCGGTGGCGGCGGAGCTGCGGGCGCGGAACGTGGGGCGGGTCACGCCGGTGATGCGGGGCAGTTTGTTGAACGCGGAAGACTTCGTGAAGGGGCTGAAGTTGAA